>DAOWKX010000149.1 GCA_030639705.1 Candidatus Aminicenantota bacterium | reverse complement strand
TGCCCGTAGATAATTGATCTTTGCTTCAACATATTGATTCAGTTTGAAATAGCAATTTCCCATATTATAAAATAACTTCCAGTGGCTTAAGGACTTTTCAACTTGTTGATATTGTTTTAATGCCTCAACATAATCTCCTTTGTCATAAAGAGTATTGGCGGAATCAAAAATATTCTGAAGACTCCTGGCATGGACACTCACACTGATCAATACACACAAAATTAAGTAATAAAATTTCTTTCTCATTTTATTCGTTTGTCGATTCTCCTCAAAATGGAAATCATTGATTCCACATCATGTTTTAAATCTTCATTCGATTTCTTTTGAGGAGAAAACCGAGAGGATTCTGATTTAGATTTAATATGAATAAATGCAGCAATATCATAATCACTGATTCTATACTTTCTGAAAAAGGTTTCAATATTTTCGTTGGTAATTTCTGAAAATCCCAGACCAGATTTTTGTTGAAGATAATTTTCAACAATGACATAAATCTCTCCGTGGTCTTTCACTGCCTTAAGACCTTTGATTGTATTATTCATCAAAATTGTTTTATTGAGCAGTTTACTCCGTAATAAAATCCTATCCAGAACTGTTTTTTTCAGGACAAACAAAAAGTTGATCAAAAAGGGAAAGACCAGCAAAAAAACGAATAATCGCTGCTGATGAAATTTCCACTGCTGGTTTGAGATTTTGCCCTTTTTAATAAAATCAATATCCTCTCCTTTTTTTATAATTTCGGTTTTGGGGAGCGTGACCACGCTTTCCTGATTTTCTCTTGTGCCGGTTACAGTGATATCAACAGGACGGCTGCTCACTTGAATGACTCTATTCTTATCTGGACTGTAATATTTAAAATGCAGCGATGGCAAAGAAATAATACCGGTGGTTTTAAAAGCGATGGGAATCTCTCCGGTCAAAACCCCTGATAATTGAGATTTCCGGAAATCATACTTGCGGGTAATCTTGGCAGGGTAGGCTTTAAAAAAATCATTGGTTTCAAATTCAGGGATGACTATAGTCTTGAGATTACCCTGACCTTTAATTTTCAACTTTAGTGTCAGAATATCATTCACATCCAGCTCTGATTTTTGGGAATGAATTTCAAAATTGAACTCACCAACCGATAAACCCCGGGCTTCTGAAGAGATATCAGAAACCTTAATCTTCAGCGGAGGGGATTCTCTAAAAAATTTTCTGGGTGATGAAAAAAAGGAGAAAGACTGATCCGCAAGGCTCAATTCAAATTTCAATGAAGGGATATCAAGTATTCCGGCTTTACGGGGAAACAGAGCAACTTTACGAATCTCATACACCTGATAGGCTTTGCCATCTTTTTGAACCGTTTTACCGTCAATCGAACGGGGAACCGGAAACCACTCCTGCCAAAATCCAGGAAAGGATTGATTGGATACAATATTAATGGACTCAATCCTACTTCTGGTATAGAGTAAAATTTTTACAATAATCTGCTGCCCTTCTATTACATCTTTTTCCGATACCCAGGTGTCCAGTTTCACATCTATTTTCTGATTTCGAGTTCGATCAAAAGGAGAGGAAAAAAAGTTTTCACCAAACACTGATTTTCTTCTTTTCTGTGCCGGGGGTGGCCCCACACTTCCCTCAATGACTTCTATCTGAAAGGGACTGGTTCTGTAAGTGACTCCCTGATGGGTATAGGAGACCTCCGGAATAGTAGAAATGCCAGTCTTTAAAGGCTCCAAATAGAATTCAAAATTGGTATAATACGAAGACACTCCATTAACAAATCGAAACTCGGTACTCCTTGAGGTTTGGGTAATCCTGAAATCTTTGATCACTGAAACATCCGGTTGGGGCGGATTTTGAATTCCCTTAAAGGTTACCGTAAATATCAATACGTCATCAATACCAATCTTGTCCGCATTGACACCTGCTTTAAATTCAATATCATCAGCCAATACAAATACAGAAAAACAGATAATCAGAATAAAAAAAAATTTGTCTCTCATTTTTACCAGTCTTTTTCTTTTTTGGCCACTGCAATTTTCCGCTTCTTCTTTTTCATTTGCTTTTTTTCATTCTGGTTCAGATACTGCATCAATTGCTTGTGTTGATTTTTTTTATTCTTCCTAAGCTGTTGATCCTGACGGTCTTTGTTCTCTTTATTCTTCTTGGTGGATCTTTTTTGTTTATTCTGTTCTTTCTTATCTTTAAGCTTTTTCAAGGTGAGCTCATAATTTTTTTTGGCATCCAGATCATCCGGATTGACGAGCAGACTATTTTTATAACTCTCCAGTGCTTTATTGTATTGTTTGAGCCGGAAATAGGTATTACCTAAATTATATAAAAAATCTGCTCTTGAAATACCAGATTTTTCAAAATCAATTTTCGAAAATTCTTCCCATGCCTGTTTGTACTTTTTCAATTGATACAGAGTGGCTGCTGTATTACTTTTCAGCACTCCCAGATCCGGATTCACCCCTTTTGCAGAAAGAAAATCTTGTAATGCTTTTTCATATTTTTTTTCTTTATAAGCCTCTATTCCATTCTGATTTTTTTTTGCTGCCGGATCGAACCAATGCCAAAACAGTAAAAAAGGTATTAACAAAAATAAAATTATCCTCTTTTCCATGACAACTTTTTCTCAGTTAAAAGCATTTCAAAGACAAGCAGTATTAGACCAACTATCAGGGGGTAATAAAAATGTTTTTGTTTTCTTAATTTCAGGCGTTTTGAAATTGAGCTCCTTTCAAAGGTTTTAAGATTTTTAACAAAGATATCAATGGCGGACACATCGGTAATACGAAAATATTGTCCTCCAGTTTGGGATGCAATCCGAATCAGGGTGTTTTGATCAAGCCGGGTTCTCACAATATTGCCCGCTTTATCCTTTTTCCAACCTGTTATTTCTCCCTGACTGTTTTTCACCGGAATCGGTGCCCCGGAACTTATACCCACCCCTACCGTGAAAACAATAATATTTTGGGTCTTAATTGTCTCAATCTTTTCCTGCCATTTTTTTTCCTGGTCCTCTCCATCAGTGATGAGGATGATGATCTTCTTATTTTCTGCTGATGATTTAAAAGAACGAATGGCCAGTTCAAATGGCCGACTGAAATCAGTCCCCTGCTCCTCATCGGGGCTGATAATCGATGCTTCAGTCAGGAGTTTTAACGCTTCATAATCCACCGTTAATGGACACTGAATATAGGCAGAACCGGCAAAATTAATTAATCCAATGTAGTCGGTATTGAAATTGTCAACAATGGTATGAATCAGTTGTTTTGCAATTTCAAGCCGGTTGGGTTTTAAATCTTCCGCATTCATTGAGTTGGATGTATCCAAAAGAAAAATCATTTCAATCCCTTTAATATCAATCTTTTCAAAAACCTCACCCCATTCAGGCCCTGCCAATGCCATGATAAAAAATATAAGAGCCAGAACAATCAAAGCGGCTTTAAAGAAATCTATTTCCATTCCACTCCTTTCGCTCAATTTTTGATAGGCATCATCAGATATGAAAGATTTTAATAGTTTTTTCTTTTTTCTATAATTGAAAAATATAATAAAAATAAATGGTAATAAAATGAACAATAGAAAAAACGCTTGAGGACATGAGAAACTCATCAGCTAATAACTCCGGCTATTTATTATAACAGATTTTTCCCCATTTTAACATAAGATCAAAGCTCCCGAATGAATATAAGATGACACTTTTACCATCAGGGTTTCAGACAATATCAAATGAAACAGAACCTGGATTGACTTTTACCGAAAAACTTTTTAAAATTAATCCATGCCAAAAGAAAAGGTAACATTAAAAATACCAAGGCCATTATATGACAGGCTATCGACAATTATTAAAGAAAGCGGTTTTAGCAGTGTAAATGAGTTTGTTGTGTATGTGCTGAGGGACCTCGTTTCCCTGGGCTTTAATGACAATAAAGAACTCACCAAGGAAGAAACCGAAGCCATTAAAAAACGGTTAAAAAACCTGGGATATTTTTAGTCCGAAATTCACTACTTAATAAAAAAAAGGCTATTGATCATGTTTGACTTTTCATTCTGGTATACTTCGATTTTATTGATCGGATTAACCGTGATACTGGTATCAGAAATATTAGAAGCCGATATTGCTATTTTTTCAGTATTAATCCTTCTAATCCTCGGGGGTGTGATTAATCCTCGGGAGGCATTTATCGGATTCTCCAATCATGGAATGCTAACAGTCGGATTTCTCTTTGTTGTTGCCGCAGCCCTTCAAAGAACAGGTGTCTTAAATACAGTGGGAGAAAAACTTTTAGGAAAACAGGGGAGCAATACAAAAAATTTATTTCGCTTCCTTCCTCCGGTATCAGCCATATCTGCATTTTTCAATAACACTCCTGTTGTTTTGATGCTAATCCCCGTGGTTAATTTCTGGGCAAAGAAAAACAACAAAGCGGTTTCAAAGTTTCTCATTCCTCTTTCCTATGCAGCTATTCTGGGAGGAATCTGTACCCTAATAGGGACCAGCACCACACTGGTGGTACATGGTTTAATGCTGGAAAAAGGATTGGATGGAATGACTTTTTTTGAAATCTCAAAAATCGGAATTCCGGTAGCCATTATTGGCTTGCTGGCAATTATTCTGGTCGGTCATCGGTTCTTGCCTGACAGAAAAGATCCGATCACCCAATTGGGTGATCAAACCCGAGAATATGTGGTGGTCATGAAGGTAGGACAAGACTACCAAAATACAGGTAAATCAATCGAAAAAGCCGGACTCAGACATCTCAAAGGGCTTTTTCTTTTTCAAATCGAGAGAAAGGGAACGCTGATCAGCCCGGTCACTCCAGAAGAGACAATCCAAGTCCGAGATCGATTATTTTTTACCGGACTTCCCGAAACCATCCTGGATCTCCAAAAAGAACCGGGCCTCTATCTTTTAAAAAACGCCATCTTTGATCTAAAAAATTACGATTCAGACCGGGTAGGATCATTTGAAGTGGTAATTTCTCCAAATTCTCCCTTAATTGGAAAAAATATTCGGAAAAGTGATTTCAGGAGTAAATACAATGCGGTTATTGTGGCCATTCACCGCAGTGGAGAGAGAATCAACAAAAAAATCGGAGATATTATCCTTCATCCGGGAGACACATTGTTGATTTTAGCAAAACACGAATTTTTCGATCGCTGGTACCATTCACGGGATTTTTACCTGGTGTCCAAATCAGTCGATATATCATCAAAACCGAAACGATATGTCTTTATCTCCAGCGGAGTATTGGTTTGCATGATTCTGGCAATGGCACTGAACCTGGTACCCATTCTGGTGGCTGTGAGTATCGCTGCTGTCGCATTGATATTATTCAAGTGCATAAGTCCCCACGATGCGCAAAATAGTGTGGACTGGAAAGTACTAATCATTATTGCCTCTGCATTTGGAATTGCCAAAGGATTGGAGAATTCTGGCCTAGCCTTTTATCTGGCCAACCAGTTGGTTATATCTACCCAATCAATGGGTATTTTAGGCATGCTGATAGCTGTCTATGTTGTAACCAGCATCTATACTGAAATTATCACCAATAATGCAGCTGCAGCACTGGTCTTTCCCATTGCCTACTCCATTGCATCCCAGTCCGGGATTGATCCCAGACCGTTTCTGATTGCCGTGGCCATTGCCGCATCGGCCAGCTTTGCAACTCCAATCGGGTATCAAACAAATCTAATGGTCTATGGGCCCGGTGGATATCGGTTTAAGGATTTCTTAAAAATTGGCATCCCCATGAATATATTTATTGGGATCATTGCCATTACCACAATCTATTTAATTTACTTCTAATCCCCTTTTCCCCGAAAAAACAATTACAAAAATTTTTGTCCTGAAATTGACTTCAATAAAAAAAACATCTAAAATAATTTAAACATAAAACTGGAGGATCGTTGGTTATTCAAAGTGGTTTAATCATTCATCATGCCCTACTTTTGGTATTATGTTTTTTCCTTATTCTTAATCGTTACTTAAACCAGAAAAGAAAGCACATTGTCAGCGTCATACTGAATCTTTTTATTACAGCAACTATTGTTAACATCGGTCTTCTATACGGGATTTTAAAGGCTGTCATCTCAATCCTATTGTATTTTATGTACATGATTATCTTGAATATTATTATATTCTACATTATTCAAAAAAAAGACAAATCCAGTACCCTTCTGGAAGAGTTGAAAAAAAAAATAAAAGGCAAAGATGACTAATCGCTTTTTTTAAGCTTCTTTTTGACTGGATTCTTTTTCATTAATTTCTCGATATATTTTTTGTACTTTTCTGGAGCTGATTTTATCTTGACACCCACCCGGTTAGACATATTGGTTGAGAGTTCTTCCGGAGATATGATCATCCAACGAATCTCACCACTGATATTAAAAAGTTCATCTCCAGCTGCAATTAATATTGTCAATTCTTTTTGATAGGGAATTTTGTGAGGTGTAATTAGAAGTAAACCCTGGCTTGATATATCGGCGGTGAGCCCCACTTCTTCAATGCTATTTCCACTGATATTGACAAGTAAACTCTTTTTTATCCTTTTCTCACTTCTCTCTTTCCGTTGATCAATGGTTTTTTTACTCATAACTTCATCAATTTAAGAATACCATAATCATTTTTTTTTGAATCATTATTATTCTACATTTATCCACCTTAAAATTAGCAAATTTGGTGCCAGAACCCAAAATTATTTTCAGCAACCCAAGAATACCCAGGCAGAAACTGAATTTGGCTTATAACAGGTCTGTTCGCCTCGCAAAACTATTTTCAACCACCAGCGGTTTTCAAAATTTGTCAAGCCAACACCCAAAAAAACGGGTAAAAAATATTC
>DAOWKX010000061.1 GCA_030639705.1 Candidatus Aminicenantota bacterium | reverse complement strand
TCCCTGTTGAAAATCATGTTCGATACGGTACACATCTTTGACTTTACCCATTTTCTCATCGGTTAAGTGGATAGTTCTATATATGGTCTTGTTTTCTTGAGTGAATCCGATTCCCGCAAATCCGTTTACCAAAGGCTGATAGGCTCCGCTAAAAACTCCCACAGCCACTTTTATTTCTCTCCGGTATTCCCCTTTTTTGCTAAAAAAGGAGATTTTAGCCAGACTGTTAATAATAATGTCATCTGTCTGAACATCGATTATCAGAGGAAATCCCCCGGGCTGGAGCAGTTTGAATTCTTTGGGCCCTTCCCCCTCTTTGCCAAATTTCTTTATCAGGCTGAAATCCTTTTTTGAATAGATGTAAATGTGAATGCCCTCGGTGATGTAAATCTGGCTGTCATCGATTTGAATGCCGATGGGATTTAAAAGTTCGGGTAAGGGAACTACTTTTCCAATCAGAGTGATACTGCCTATGATAAAAATAAGTAATAATAAAATTATTGTTTTTCTCATTATTATTCTCCTTTACTTAGTAAATTACGATAATTTTGAGGAAAGGTTCAGAGAAAACCAGTGGTTTAAACTGAATGGCTGAAATCCAACGTTAAATCAATATATTTAAGGCTATAAGATGAAAATACTATCTTTAAATCCGGTTTTAGTTCAGTTGAATGGTTTTTAGATCGATCCGGTTGGGATCACAGGTGCCCAGGCCCAATTTTGCAGACAGCTTCAGTTGCTGAATACTCTGCTTAATGGGTATCAGGTTCTGAGATTTTCTTTTTTCATCCATTATATTTAAGAGAATTGTATCCACGGCCACCGGGTCCGTGCCTACAACGATTCCACCGTAGGGCCAGACATACCGGGGATTCCACCAGGGGCCTCCATGGTAAAGACCCAGCAGACAATCGGCAACAATCAGCTTCTGTTTTTTTCTTATAACCGGAATGGTATTCAATTCGGGAATTCCGGGATTCACACAGCGGGTGGAGTGAAATTGCCGGGGATTGTCAATGGAACCAAAATGGCTTTTTAAGCTGCTGGTAATTCCGGCCAGCTGATGGTGTTTGAGCAGGGGGATACTGATCAGAGTGTCACATTTATCGGTTAATATTCGACTGATCCTGACTTTTTTATTCCCCACAGAATAATATTTGGGATCGTATTCATCCGAAGTTTCATGGCTTCTCCTGTTGACTTTGGCCCCTAGCACCCGAACCGTCCGGGGACTTTTCTGTATGGTTAAACCGGCATTTTCCAGTTCCTGTTCACTGCGATCCCAGATTATCAATTCTTTTTCAGCACTTCCTGCCTGCTTTAATTCATCCACCAGAACCGAGGTGATGGCAGAATAGTGATTGGTGAGAGAGGTATTTCTTATGTTGGATAATCCCAGGGTGTTGAGTTTGAGTCCAACCGGTCGACCATAAGTGACAAATCGGCTCCAGGCCTCCTTTAAATTGGTTTTTTCTGTAAATTCAATGATTGCCCGGGTGAGCATCTTTTTTAAGAGGGGGTATTGGATTGTTCCGCTGGAATCAATCACCTGAGGGTGTCGTACCAGAATGACCTTGCTTTTGTTCATGGGTTGCTGGCTGAACACTCGGTTGTTCCACAAAGGATGGGCAATTATCATTCCCATGGCGCTGATGGTTGCCTGTTTCAGGAATTTTCTTCTGGGAATGGTTTGATTTGAAATATGCCTGTCTGTTTTCCGGTTCATATCTAATGTCCTCCTTTTTTTAAACAGCTTAAGCAGGAAAAAATAATGACATAGTAAAAAAAATAAAACAAGACTATTTCAAAACCAGTACATTATATAAATTCCGGAAACCAAATCTGGTTATTGCTTTTGATATTTTTTACCGTAAAGGGCCGCTTTCATTATGTGAAATATATCGGTGTTGTCAATGGCTTTTCCCAGGTGCCGGGAGTATGGTCCCTGGCTCCATATTATAGTATCCTCACCGGTATGGCTTCCCCAGATCCAACCTTCATTAACAATCTGACCGGGTTGGGTCAGGGTTTTTCCCATGGGTCCTTTGATGGCAAAACCACCGCAGCCGTGATCAGATACTATGATGATCAGGGTGTTTTCTTTCCGGGGTTTTTTTTGGTTTACCCAGTCCAGTACCACTTTGACAGCCCGGTCAAATTCCAGAATTTCACTGATCTGGTATTCCAGGTTATTGGCATGGTTGGCCCAGTCTATCTGGGAGCCTTCCACTAATAAAAAGAAACCCCTGGGGTTTCTTTCCAAAATTTCCAGAGCAACCGAGGTCATCTCGGCCAGGCTGGGTTCCTGATCCGCATTTTTCACCTCACCCTTTCGATAGGAAGGCGTTAAAGCCGAACGGTTAAACAATCCTAATAATTTGGCGGATTTCTTCGAGTTGACCAGTTCTTTTTTGGTTAAAACAACCGTGTAGCCGTTTTCCTTGGCCTGTTGGATAAGCTCCACTGGATGGCTGTGCTTATCTGATTTCATTTTTGTTTGGAAGATGTTCAGGCCGCCACCCAGAATAACATTCACATCCTTTTCAGAAATATATTGCCTGCCAATTTCACTCTGCCAGTTCCGGTTAGCTACATGAGCTGCAAAGACAGCCGGTGTGGCATGGGTGATGGTGGAGGTGGCCACCAGACCGGATTTCTTGCCCAATTCCCGGGCCAGTTCCAGAATGGTTTTCGGAGATACCCCGGTCTCACTGTGATAGGAGATTTCACCGTTATTAAATTTTTCACCACAGGCCCAGGCAGAAGCAGCGGCTGCTGAATCAGTAACCATACTGTTTAATGAATGGGTGGTCTGGTAACCGATCTGATCAAGGGTTTCGAGATACAGTCTTTTTTGGCCGATACCAAAGGCATAAATTCGGGTGGCAGTGACATTGGATAGGGTCATCCCGTCAGGCACCATGAAAATAATATTTTTTACTCCCCTGGCCTCACCGGAAATAAATATAATTGAAATCAGGATTATTAACAGGAATATTTTAGCAAGGGATACTTTTTTAACCATCATATTCTTTCTCCTTTAACCACCGCTGATTAGATGGATGGCCTCAACTGTGTCACCGTCGTGTATGATTGTGGTTCCATACCGGTCTTTTTTGATCACAAGGCCATTGATTTTTACCACGATCATGGGAAAGGTGTATTTCATCAGAGTAAACAATTCTGTTACGGCGAGGCTTTCGGATTCGAATGAGGTTTTCCTATTATTCAGGGTGATTTTCATTTTTAAAGATTGATATTATAACACATGGATAGGGCCGGTATCAATTATATTTTGAATAAGAAAAGGGAAGTGGTATAATAATTTTTCATTATATAGACAGAGGAGGCTGGTAAATTTATCATGACGAAATATTTAAAAACAATCCCGGATCGTTGCAATGGCTGCAACCTATGTATGAGTGTTTGCTCACAGCTTTACTTCAAAGAAGATAATCCAGAGCTTTCCTGCATCAAAATTACTGCCATTGATGAAACCTTTGATATGAATGTTTGTGACCAGTGTGGCACCTGTGTTGATGAATGCCCCACCCTGGCCTTATCTATCAATAAAAAAGGTGTCATTATGCTGAATAAGAATCTCTGTATCGGGTGTTATGCCTGTGTTGCTGTTTGTCCAACCAACAGTATGAGATACTTCCAGGGATTGACGGTTCCTTTCAAGTGCATTGCCTGCGGAGCCTGCGCCAAAGAATGCCCGGAGAAGGCATTGGAAATCGTAGAGGAGGAATAGCCATGAGTGAAACCAATAAAAAACATGATATTCAAGCCTTAAAAGCCCGGCACAAATTGCTAAATGAATGTCAGTATGAAATTAAGCCTATTGAAAAGGGATATACCAATCGAACTCTTTATGTCAATATCTCAACCAATGAAATAAAAGAGAAACCGGTTACCCGGGAAATGAAGGAAAAATTTACCGGAGGCAAGGGATTTGATCTGAAGTTGATGTGGGATGCGGTGAAAGATGATACCCGCTGGAATGATCCGGAGAATGAAATCAATATCGCTACCGGCCCGATTGGCGGAAACACCAATTATCCCGGGTCCGGAAAGTCGATTGTGACCTCAATATCGCCCATCACAGGTATTCCGATTGACAGTAATGTGGGGGGGTATTTTGGACCGTATCTGAAGTTTTCCGGTTTTGATGCCCTGGAAATACAGGGAAAGGCAGCCAATGATATTATTATTTTTATCGATGGGAATAAAGGACTGGTGCAGATACTGGAAGCTCCCGGAGAAGCGGTGGATACCCATATCCTGTCTGAACAACTGGTAGAAATGTTTGCTGAAAAGGAGATAGAAAAGCAGCACATCTCTTCTGTGTCGGCCGGAACCGGATCCGAACACGCCTATATCGGATGTCTTAATTTTTCTTTTTATGATAAAAGACGCAAAGTTCCCCGGTTGAAGCAAGCCGGAAGAGGTGGAATCGGAACGGTTTTCCGGGATAAAAAAATAAAAGCCCTGGTGGTCAAGTATTCTGGAGTCAAGGGCAACAGCAATCGTCCCGTGGACCTGGATAAACTGCAAAGAACCGGATTAAAACTTCATAATGAGATTATGGAAAGGGATGATCAGATGTGCAGGATGAGAAAATTAGGGACCGCCAACCTGGTAGATGTGATGAATGAGTATGACCTTTTACCAACCATGAACTATAAATTTGGAAGCCATGAACAGGCAAAAAACTTATCTGCCGATGTGTTTTATGAACAATACCTAACCCATAATGTTCCCGATGGGTGCTGGTATGGATGTACTATGGCCTGTTCTCATGCTGCAGATAATTTCAAACTGGAAACCGGACCATATAAAGGCGAGATCGTTACCGTGGATGGCCCCGAATATGAAACGGTTGCCGGTGTGGGATCCAATGTGGGGATATTCGATCCCAGAACTGTGCTGGAAATAAATTTTTACTGTGACACCTATGGGCTGGATACCATTTCTTTTGGAACCATGACTGCCTTTATCATGGAATGCTGGGAAAAAGGGTATCTGGATATAGAAAAAACCGGAGGACTTGAATTTACCTGGGGAAATTCCGGTAATGTACTGGAATTGCTTCACCAGATTTCCAGAGGAGAGGGATTTGGCCTGATTGCCGGTAAGGGGATTCGCTGGATGAAGGACTATTTTGAGACCCATTTTGGAGCAGACCGAAAAATGATGGCTGATATCGGTATGGAGACCAAGGGTCTGGAATATTCCGAATATGTTTCCAAGGAATCTCTGGCCCAGCAGGGAGGTTTTGGCCTTGCCCTGAAAGGTCCTCAGCATGATGAAGCCTGGTTAATTTTCATGGATATGGTGAATAACCAGATTCCCACATTTGAGGATAAAGCCGAAGCACTCCATTATTTCCCCATGTTCAGAACCTGGTTCGGATTACAGGGCCTGTGCAAACTACCCTGGAACGATATTGAACCTGCCGGTAATGCCGAGACCGATGAACCCAACAAAGTACCGGAACATGTCCAGAATTATGTGGATATCTTCAATGCCATAACCGGTCAAAGTATAGATAAGCATGAACTGATTCTTCAATCCGAAAGGGTTTATAATTTTCAGAAAGCCTTTAATCTTCGCCTGGGACACGGGAAGAGAAAAGATGATGATATTCCCTACAGATCTGCCGGTCCGGTAACAGTTGAGGAGTATGAATCCCGACAGGAGCGGTATGATCAGCAGCTTAAAGAAAAGTTAGATATTGAACCAGAGGGAAAATCCACCGAGGAAAAGTTGAAGATATTGAGAGAATTTCGAGAGTCAGAATATGAACACCTGAGGGATGCGGCTTACAAGAGAAAAGGCTGGACCAGGGAAGGAATTCCCACCCTTGAACACCTCAAAAAGATTGGCATGGACCTGCCTGAGGTCATCGAAGTGGTGAAGAAGCATTTATAAAAATTACTTTTTGGTTCTGCGGCGATTGAATAGTCAGTACTTTTTTGTTAATTTGTTGTTTACCGTTCTTTTTTTTTGTATAATGTAGGACTAAAAAATAGTTTAGGAGATGAATCAATGGAATTGAAAAGTGCTATTCTTGAGTTAATTCGCCAGGCAGCAACCGACCTTTCCCCGGATGTCGAAAAAGTACTTTCTCAGGCCTATGAGAGAGAGGACAAAGGTGCTCCGGCAAAGAGTGTTTTTGACACCATCCTGGAAAATGTTCGTCAGGCAAGAGAAAACAGTACTCCAATCTGCCAGGATACGGGTTCTCTCATTTTTTACATCGATTTTCCTGAGGGCCATTCGGAGAAGTCTTATCGAGAAGCCGTGAACTGGGCTGCTGTTGAGGCAACCAATCTTCAGTATTTAAGGCCAAATGCAGTGGATCCGGTGAATGGAAAGAATTCCGGAAACAACATCGGTATCAATGCCCCTTTTTTACAGTTTCACCAGTGGGACAAAGATGAGGTGCGTATCCGTCTGATGTTAAAGGGAGGAGGAAGTGAAAATGTCGGGGCCCAGTATAAGCTACCCCAGGCGCCATTGAAGGCCGGAAGGGATTTAAAGGGCGTCAGAAAAGTAATCATTGATGCGGTATTGAAAGCACAGGGACTCGGTTGTGCACCCGGTGTGATCGGTGTGGGTATCGGTGGTGATCGGGTAACTTCTTATATTCTGTCAAAAAAACAATTTTTTAAAAAAATTGGTCAGCGAAACCCCCGGAAAGAGTTAGCTGATTTGGAAGTTGAGCTTTATAAAGATTTGAATAAACTGGGCATCGGACCCATGGGTTTTGGGGGTAAAACCACAGTACTGGATGTGTTTGTTGAAACCCAGCATCGGCATCCTGCCTGCTATTTTGTGGCCATTAGTTATACCTGCTGGGCTTTCAGAAGAAAATCAATGACAATTAGAAATGGTGAGGTGAGTTATGATTAAGCTAACGATTCCAATTTCGGACGAAGAGATCAGGAAATTAAAAGTTGGCGATGAAGTCCTTCTCTCAGGTGTGATCGTGACAGCCAGGGACCAGGCTCACAAATTGATGGTGGAAGAAAAACCAGATTTTATTAGGGATGATCTGAAAGAATCGGTCATCTACCACTGTGGTCCGGTGGTTAAGAAGAGTCCTGAAGGTGTATGGAGTTTTGTTTCTGCAGGCCCGACCACTTCAATCCGCGAGGAACCCTATCAATCAGACGTCATCTGCGAATATACTGTTCGCGGGGTAATTGGTAAGGGGGGAATGGGAGATAAAACCGCTGAAGGCCTGAAAAAATGCGGGGCTGTTTACTTTCATGCTGTGGGTGGAGCCGGCACTCTTATTGCCAATGCAGTGAAAATGGTAAAAACGGTTTATAAACTGGAAGAATTCGGAACACCTGAAGCGTTCTGGGTAATAGAAGTGGAGGATTTACCTCTGGTGGTGACCATGGATTCCCATGGAGGCAGCCTCCATAAAGAAATCTTGGAGAAATCAACTCAAATCGCTAATGATATACTGAAGATCTGAATTTATTTCCGAACTATTTAAAGAATATAAAAAAAGGGCAGCTTCATGAGAAACTGCCCTTTTTGATTCTGCAAGAAAATTTATTTAATCTCTATTGGGATAGCTTTGATCTTCGATTCCTCTTTTTTGGGAATCCTCAGTTCGAGTATGCCATCTTTCAGGGATGCATCGATTTTTTTCTCATCAATATTTTTAGGAAGATTAAAGGACCGGGTGAAAGTGCCACAGCATCTTTCAGTTCGATGAAAGTCTTCCTGTTTCACTTCTTTTTCTTCTTTTCTTTCCCCTTTGATGGCCAGTGTGTCTTGGTTGAACTCGATCTGAATATCATCTTTTGACATTCCCGGTACTTCGAGTCTTAAAACATATTCGTCCTTGGTTTCAAAGATATCTGTTAAAGGGGACCATGAAGTCATGGAAAGCTCATTGGCATCAATGTCCTGTAAAAAATCATTCCGAAACATTTGATTCATTTTTTCCTGCAGATTGAAAAGCTCTCGATAAGGTTTCCAACGTACTAAGGTCATTTCATACCTCCTTTATCCTTTTTTTCATTTTCCACTATCAATATAATATTAAAATCGGTTTTTGTCAACTATTTTATTATATTATTATCAAATTTATTTGAGTCTATCATTATCAAGTATATTTTATTTTTGGTTTGCTTTTGACTTATATTTTTTTATATGCTATAAAAATATGTCAACAAGAAATGAGGGACTGGAAAAATACAGCTGATATCATTATTATTGGTGGAGGTATTGTGGGTGCATCAATCGCCTATCACCTGGCCACGAGAGCTCAGAAAGATGTGATTCTTCTGGAAAAAGAGTATCTCTGTGAAGGATCAACCGGTTTATCGGTCGGGGGATTTCGCCAGCAATTTTCCAATCCAGCAAACATTCGTCTTTCACAGGAAACCCTGAATGGATTTAAACACTTTAAAGAGGATTTTGGCGTTGACATTGATATGCATCAGGTGGGATACCTTTTTATGGCCAGAGAGAAAGATATCTGGGATGACCTCAAAAATGGAGTCCAGATTCAGAAAAAATATTCGGTGCCGGTTGAACTATTATCTCCCGAAGAAATCAGTCATCGCTGGCCTTATATAAAAACCCAGGATTTATTAGGGGGTACATTTTGTCCTGAAGACGGTTATGCAGATCCTTATCCGGTGACCATGGCCTTGGCCCGGTCGGCTCAATCAAGGGGGGTTCATATCATTGAGAAAACCAGGGTTACTGACCTAGGAGTAGAGAGAGGACAGGTAAAGGGCGTGAAAACCACCCGGGGCGATATTTCTGCTCCCATTGTGATCAATGCAGCCGGTCCCTGGGGTGGAGAGGTTTCCCGGATGGCAGGAATTAAACTACCCGTAAGACCCTATCGCCGTCAGGTTTTCATAATCTCCTGCATCAATCAAATCCCCGGACCGGTTCCAATGGTTATAGACCTGGATAGTCGTCACTACTTCCGGGGAGAAAGTAAGATGATCCTTACGGGAATGAGTGATCTGAACGAGCCTTCCAGTTTTAATCTGCTGGTTGACCAGGAATTTATGGTAAAGGTAATTGAAGCCCTGGTATACCGCGCACCTATTCTGGCCAATTCCCGGCTGATAAGGGGCTGGGCAGGATTATATGCCATTACACCGGATGAAAATCCCATCATCGGAACCATCACCGAAATAGAGGGGTTCTACTGTGCCATTGGCTTTTCAGGACATGGATTTCAGCATGGTCCAGCAGTGGGGCGAATACTGAGTGAACTCATCTGTGATGGAAAAACCGACTTTGATCTATCTCCGTTTGCCCACGATCGATTCGGAAAAATAAACCTACCAGGCGAAAAACAAGTAGTATAAAAGGCTCCCCTATGTCAAGATAGTTGTCTCCCATACACGACAACTATCTTGACACTACAGCTTACGGACTATTTGCCCATGCCTGGAATCGCCCCATTGTGGTTGCTTTTGCTGCCTGCTCATTGACTATTTCCGTAAACCTGAGGGGAAATTGTTTCCTTTATCCAAATACTTCATCAAAGAGCTCCTTGGCTCTATCTATGGAGTAGTTGAAAACCTCTTTGCCTTTCCCGGTTATCGTATAGTACTTTCGTATTTTCCCATCTATATTTTTCTCCTCCAATTGCAGATACCCGTCCGTTTCCAAACTGTGAAAAATAGGGTAAAGGGTTCCGAAGGATATATCGTACCCGTGCCTTTCAAGCTCTTTCTTGAACTCCTTGCCGTATATTGGCTCTTTCTGAGCATGGTAGAGGATATGAAGATTTATAAATCCGAGGAAAAACCTTCTTACTAGTTCATCCGGTATCTCGCT
>DAOWKX010000110.1 GCA_030639705.1 Candidatus Aminicenantota bacterium | reverse complement strand
TATTGGCGAGAAATGGGATTCGCAAGCCGTTCAAAGGGAAGCCGACACGCCTGCTTGATCTTGATTTTGGGGAAATATCCAAATTTAGGTGGTGGATTTCGGTTGACTCATTAAAAATCTATATGAAATAGGAGTTGTTACCGGTGAACAAACCGGGTATAATGATATTTTACTTATTTATTTTAGCGGATAAATTGATATGAACACACCAGTTATCAGGGCCGAGAATTTGACCAAATTTTACGGCAAAAAGATGGGAATCCAGAATGTGCAATTACAGGTGGAACCGGGGGAGGTCTTTGGATATTTGGGCCCGAATGCGGCCGGGAAGACCACCACCATTCGTTTATTAATGGATTTTATGCGGCCCACCAGTGGTACGGCTCTATTATTTGGATTAGATTCCCGAAAAAAAAGCCCTGAGATTCGAAAAAAGGTGGGTTATCTGCCCGGAGAACTATCATTATACCAAAACCTGAAGGTGAGAGAAATCTTACTCCATTTTGCCCATTTCAGACAAGATGTCCATTGGAACTTTGTGGAAGAGCTGGCGGAGCGTTTGAAATGTGATTTGTCTCACCCGATTCATACCCTTTCTCAGGGGAACAAGCAGAAAGTCGGAGTGATTCAGGCAATGATGCATAAACCGGAGTTATTGATCCTGGATGAACCCACGAGTGGGCTGGATCCCTTGATCAGGCAAGAATTTTATAAGTTGATAATGGAATTTAAAGCAGAAGGAAAAACCATTTTTCTGTCTTCTCATGTATTACCGGAGGTGGAGCGGGTCTGTGATCGAGTGGGAATAATCAGGAGCGGAAAACTAATTGTGGTTGAAAATGTAGCTAAACTAAAAAAGAAGAGAATTCGTCAGGTTGAGTTGACTCTGGCTGATCCTGTAAAGAAAGATTTCTTCAGTGATTTAAAAAATATTTGTGATCTCCATGTGGACAATAACCGAATACGGTGTCAAATTTCCGGGGATATAAATCCTTTTATCAGAAAAATTGCCCAGCTCCGGATCATTGATTTTTCAAGTCATCAACCCGGATTAGAGGACATTTTTCTAGCCTATTATGGAGAATCAGAAAATGTTTTGTAGTCTGCTTTTAAAGACTCTACGGGATTATCGTTATGCATTATTGGGCTGGGGAATTGGTTTTATTTTTGTTTCATTTTATATCATGTATTTTTATCCTTTTATCAGCCAGACAACTCAGATCTTTGAGGCCATTGACAATCTGCCGCCCATCATAAAGAATTTGATTGGGAATAATATTAGGTTAAGGACACCGGCTGGTTTTTTAAGTATCCAGCCCTTTTCCATGATGGCTCCCCTCATGTTTCTCATTTTTGCGATACAAAAGGGGGGGGATACCATCGCCGGTGAAAAAGAGCGGGGCACACTGGATCTTTTACTGGCTCATCCTGTTCCCCGCTATCGTTTGGTGATTGACAAATGGGCGGCCATAGGTATTTCTTTATTATTCCTCTCTTTTTTATTCTGGATAGGAATGACAGTTAGTTCGATTCTTTTTAAGGTTTCAATAAGCAGTTTACGGCTGGCAGAAACCATACTAAGCTGTTTTATGCTGGGATTGTTTTTTGCAACCTTCACCCTGTCACTGAGTTGCATAGGTCAGCGAAAAAAACTGGTTATTGGGATTGTCAGCGGGTTTGCTCTGGTGACTTATCTGGTAAATGCCTATGCACCAATGGTCAGTAAATTGAAGCCCTACCGGATTTTCTCACCATTTTATTATTATAATGGCGCCCAGCCTTTGCTCAATGGATTGAATCTTTCTCATTTTTTGGTTTTAACTCTTTTGATTTTACTTTTTTTTAGTTTGTCCATTGTCTTTTTCAGAAAAACCGATTTATCTTAGATTATTTTATTCTAGGGAGGATATGATGGCTGTGTCGGTAAAACCACTTGATCAATTGGGAAAAATTGTAACCTCGGAGTACCGGTTATGGGAATTTCTCATTGAGGGTATAAAAAATAGCCGGTTTTCTATTCCCCAACCAATTGGGTGACAATTTTTCGTCGGTGCGCTTTGTTATCAAATTCCAAGAACACAATCTGCTGCCAGGTTCCCAGTATGGGTTCTTTATTTTCAAAGGGAACGGTGAGAGAGGGCCCGATCAGGGTGGCCCTTAAATGGGAATGACCATTTCCATCATGCCAGGTTTCATTATGATGGTATTGCTTTTTTTCCGGTATTAATTGGTCCATCAATTCAGGTAAATCCCTGATAAGCCCGGGCTCATATTCTATTGTGGACAGAGCACCTGTTGCTCCGGGGACAAAAATTAAGACACTGCCCGATGATATGCTTGATTGATGAATTATTTTTTTTATGTCATCCGTGATATTTATCATATCATTTTTCCCTCTGGTTTCAAAATGGAGGAAATGTAATTCGATCATGTTCTAATTATATCATGGTGGACGTTTGAATTGCAAAAGTAGAGCAGTGATGATAAAATACAATATATGGATCTGAAAGACATTCAAGCACCGGTTGAAAGGCTGCTGGAGAAAACCAATAAGGTGATGAAACGGGAGCTTAGCAGCAAGGTCAATCTGATAAAAAAAATCACAGTTTTAACTCCAGTAAATAAGGGTAAAAAAATCAGATCCACTTTTTTATTCTTGTTGGCGCGATTAAACAAAACCGAACATCAACATTTACCGGCCATCGCTGCTTGCATTGAAATGCTGCATCTGTCTAGTTTAATTCATGATGATGTTGTGGATAATTCCAAGTTCAGACGAGGGAAGAAAACCCTCAATGTTAATCTGGGTAACTATGTGTCGGTGCTGGGTGGTGATTTTTTATTTATCCATGCATTATATTTTTTAAATACACTTGAGAAAAAATTCTTGGTTGATATTGTATTAAGTTCTGTCAGTCAAATGATAGAGGGCCAAATATTGGAGGTAGAAAACAATTTCAATTACAATATTTTACCAGAAACTTATTTCTTGATTGTTAAAAAAAAGACTTCTGCTCTATTTGCCGGAATTGCCCAGCTGATACCCACATTAAATGGAGATTCCCGGGGATTGAGCAATCAATTTTATCAATTTGGACTGAATTTCGGAACCATGTTCCAGATCAGCGACGATATTCTGGATATTTTTTCACATAATTCCGGAAAAGATCGGTTCCGAGATCTAAAGGAAGGAAAGATGACTCTTCCCTATATTTTGTTACTCAGAAAAAGCAATGGGAAGGTAATGAAATATCTGAAAAACGGTGACCATGAGCAACTTCTGGATATGTTTATTAAATATAATATCCGGGAATTATGCCACCGGGAAATAAATAAATATTATAAGAAATGTGTGGCTTTTTTAACAGATTTTCCGGATTCCACTTCAAGGGATTTTCTAATCAACCTGTTGGATTTTACCAGATCCCGTGATTATTAAAAGTGATAACATTGAGTAACCTGGAAGTTGAAATAAAGCTGAAAGTTAGTGGGATTGAGGAAATCAAAAGCCAGCTGAAGCGGCTGGGCTTTTCTTTAATAGATCCTGAATATTTTGAGTCTAATATTGTTTTTGACACCCCTGATGGTGAACTGAAGCAAAAGGGATGTTTATTGAGATTGAGGCAGAAGAAAAATACCGGTATATTGACCTTTAAAAAACCGGTTTCCCATTCAAAGAGAACGGTTGATTATAAAATAAGGGAAGAAATAGAATCCAGAGTTTCGGATTTTAATAATACCAATGAAATACTACTTGCCCTGGGCTTTAAAGTATATTTCATTTATGAAAAATACAGAGAGGTCTATCAGAAAAATAGCATTATTTTTACCATAGATCGCACACCGATTGGAAATTTCATTGAAATTGAAGGACGGGAGAAGGATATTGATGAAGTGGCCGGTAACCTGGGATATACCAAGAAAGATTTTATTGTTGAGAGTTATTACACTCTCTTTCGTAAAGAAAAATTATCCGGTTTTATGACCTTTAAATGATTAGATTTTTCATTTTGGCGGGAGGCTATGGAAAAAGGGCCAGGCCCTTGTCCCAGGTGAAACCCAAGCCCTTGTTTCCCCTTCATGGTACCCCGCTTATTGAATTGATTCTGAATCAATTGCAGAAAAAGGGATTGGCCAAGGGTTTCATTAATCTACATTATAAACCGGAAATAATAAGACAACATATAAAAGCCCGGTCAGACATAATTTGTTTTCATG
Organism: Candidatus Aminicenantota bacterium; assembly: GCA_030639705.1. Classification (GTDB taxonomy): domain Bacteria; phylum Acidobacteriota; class Aminicenantia; order UBA2199; family UBA2199; genus CAZOWT01. The sequence continues at coordinate 9,591 of DAOWKX010000110.1, read as the reverse complement.
AAAAGAAACTTTCGGGGAGTAAAATTTTGAAACGGGCAGCTGATTTTTTGGGCGATGATTTATTATTGGTGATTAACGGAGATGTGTATCTGGATATCCCGGTTTTACAATTGAATCAGAGTATCAGTAAAAGTGGTTCTGATGGTGTCCTTCTGGTTCGAAAAGATACCACACTCTGCTATTCCACCCTGCGTGTCCATCAGGATAAATACCTTGGGGTGGAACATAATGCCGGTGTGGGAGTTATTTATACCGGAGTGGCACTTTTCAAAAAATCTGTGGTGGAGAGGATAAACGTATCTAATTTTTTTCAAATGCTTGATAAATCTCAATTTGATATTCGAATACTCCATCATGAGGGGATCTGGCTGGACATCGGGGATGTCCGATCCTATTTTAAATCCAATTCTGAATATCGGAAATATATCAAAATTGAGGGGCATCAAACCAACTCCATATCACATAATGTGGTCATATCTCCGGATTCCAGAGTTGAAAAGTCCATCATCTGGGAAAATACCAGGGTAGTGAACAATTCCCATATCTCCAATTCCATCATTACCGGGAAGGTGATCCTGGATTCAGTAAACTATAACAATCAGATCATTACCGAAGATCGTGTATATGAACTATGATTGTCTATCATTTTTTCAATTTAAGGTTTTTGCATGAATAGGGATTTGTTTCCGCCTGGTCCTTGCGATCAAAATGATGGCAACGCAATGGATTTTTTTTATTTGGAATCGGGTTTTGAAATTTCCAGCAGTTCAACCTCAAATATCAGGGTTGCATTGGGGCCAATCACATTGCCGGCTCCTCTTTCTCCATATGCCAGTTCCGAAGGGATATAAAATATGTATTTGGACCCCACATTCATCAATTGAAGTGCTTCTGTCCAGCCGGGGATCACTTTCTTTAATCTAAAGCTTGCCGGTTGGTTCCGCTTATAAGAACTGTCAAATTCTGTGCCGTTAATAAGGGTTCCGCGGTAGTGAACCTTTACCCGGTCTGTGGAAGTGGGTTTGGAGCCTGTCCCTTTTTTTACTATCTGGTATTGCAGCCCGCTTGATGTGACCTCAATGCCTGGTTTGTTAGCGTTTTTTTTAAGAAATTCTTTGCCCATGGTTTTATTCTTATCGCCCATATTTTTTCTCTCGTCTCTTTGTTGTTCGCTGACTTTTTGCTGCAATTCCATTAAAATGGAATTGATCTCATCTCTGGGGATCAGAGAATCGTTTTGCTTGATGGCATCGATTACCCCTCGCATGAGGCTATCCTGATGAATATTTTGATAGATCTCTTTGAAGTTTTTCCCCATGTTGTAACCCATGGCGTAACTGGTTTTCTTTTCCGGCGTATCAAGAGATATATTTTGAGGTGAAATAAGTCCTGGTTCATCCATTTGATTGTTTTTGGAACAATTGATTGTTACGATGAATAAGATGGTTAAGCACAACACCAGTACTTTCTTCATGTCAGTCTCCTTAAAATTTATTTGTTTGAACTATAACAGAGAAACGGGTGGGAAGCAATATCATTTGAGTATAAATCATTCATTACCGATTAAAACCCACCAGAGATAGAACCTTTTACCATTCTTTTCGTATTTATTATTTTGAAATCTTGTTCAGCTGTGCTTGAATGAACGGTAGATAAAATTCGGAGGATTTTATGAAAAAATGGTTATGTAGTGTGCTAATGGTGTTGATGGTTAACGGTTTACTGATCTCAGATGAGCCGCCCCGTAAAGAATTGTCTCTTAAAGAGGCGATCATGTTTGCTTTAAAGAATAACCTGGATTTGCAGGTTGAAATGACCAATACCGAATACTACTGGAATGCATTGAAGGTCAACAAAGCCATTTTTATCCCCACATTTGAAATCAGTGCGAATAGCGGTGAAACCAACGCCCCATCCACCAGTGCTTTTGCCGGGGCAGATATCACCAGTAATTCAAGTTCCTCTCTTGATTTTAAATTTTCCCAGAATCTGACTTTCGGTGGAATCCTGGAATTCAGCCTTGAGAATTCAAGATTTGAGACCAATAGTATATACAATACGATCAATCCCTCGCTGACCACGGTGATGAGTTTTTCTGTAAGTCAACCGCTGTTGAAAAATTTTGGTATGCTGACGACAAAAAGGGATATATACATCGCTGCCAATGATTATAGAAAATACAAGCACCAATTGCAGCAAACCATCATTGATCTGGTTTACAGTGTGGAGGAGGCCTATTGGAATCTTGTTTATGCATATCAGAATCTGGATGCCACCCGGATGTCCCTTCAGCGGGCAAAAGATCTGTTGCGTCAGAATGAAATCAAGGTAAAGGTGGGCACGGCAGCAAAAATAGACATCCTGGAAGCCCAGGCTGAGGTGGCTTCTTATGAAAGCCGTTTGATTCAGGCAGAACAGACCATTCAGACAACCGAAGAAAGCCTGAAAAAGATACTGAACATGACCAAGACCAAAGAGATTCTTATTCCCTCTGATACTCTGGAGGTAAAAAAACTGGATACAGATTTTGATGGTTTTTTGATGGAGGCGCTCAAGAAGAGACCCGATATTGAAAAGGCTCGACTGGATTTGAAAAATTATAATATTTATGTGAAATATTATCGCAATCAAATGCTTCCCGACCTTCGACTGACCGCCTCATATTACACAACCGGACAGGGTGGAGATCAGCTACTTTATGATATCCATCCATTCTTTGGGGGGCAAATTACCGGGATTATTGGGAAAGACATCTGGGAGACCTTAAAAGATAATGTATCAAATTTATACCAGAATTATTCAATCGGGCTCAGTCTATCCATTCCCCTGAGTCTTTCCAAAGAAAAAGCCCAGCTGGCTCAAGCCCGCATCAATCTAAAGAAGGCCCTTCTGGGCTTAAAAAATGTTGAAAATACAATTTATTCTGAGGTTAAAGAGGTTATAAAAGAGCTGGAAACCAACCTGAAGCTGGTTGAAGCCAATCGGATTGCCCTGGAACTGGAGGAACAGAAATTAAGAGCCGAGGAGAAAAAATTATCAGTTGGGCTTTCCACAAATTTCCAGGTATTGAACTTTCAACGGGATTATGCCAATGCCCAAACCAATGCCCTGAAGTCGATTATCGATTATAATTTGACGGTTGCCAAGTTGAATAAAATTCTGGTACGAACCTTTAAAGTTTATCGAATTAAATTTAAGGATTTTTTAAAGAATCAGTAAGCCTTACCTTTAATCTTTTCCTTTCATTTTTTTCTCGCTTTCGCCTGAAATGAATTTTTGCTAAAATAAGAACATGAAATTATTAACCGGTTTTATTCTATCTGTTCTTCTCTCGCTTTGTCTTTTATCAGAAACGGATCCATTTATGCATAAACGAAAAAACATGATTGAATCTCAGATTCTATCCCGGGGGATTACGGATAAACGCTTATTAGGTGCTTTTTTAAAAGTGAAACGACACCTGTTTGTAAAACCAGAATTGAGAGTTAGAGCGTATCTGGATTCACCGCTGGCAATCGGAGAAGGACAGACCATCAATAAACCCTATATCGTTGCCATCATCACCCATGTGATTGCACCGGCGTACAATAAAAAAATTCTTGAAATTGGAACCGGCTCCGGATATCATGCAGCGATACTGGCAGAACTGGCCAAAGAAGTATATACCATCGAAATTAAAGACAAACTGGCGAGTAAGGCCATTAAACGCCTTAAGGCGTTAAATTATTCGAATATCACTTTTAAAATCGGGGATGGATACCATGGGTGGAAAGAGCATGCACCTTATGATGGAATTATTGTCACCGGCTCCATTGATCATATTCCCTCCCCTCTGATAAAACAACTGGCGATCGGAGGACGTATGGTGATCCCGATAAGCTATTCTTCTGAAGTACAGGAATTGATTTTAATTGAAAAGCAGAAAGGCGGACAGATAAAGCGAATCAATCTGATTCCTGTTCAGTTTGTCCCTCTGATTCGAGGGGAAAATGAAAAATAATTTTCTTGATCGCTTAAACCCTGACCAGAGAGAAGCAGTCCTGACCATTGATTCGCCGCTTTTGATTGTTGCTGGAGCAGGATCTGGCAAAACCAGTGTGATTACCCACAAGATTGCCTATCTGATCCAGAAAAAAAATTTATTACCCTCTCAGGTATTGGGTGTCACATTTACCAACCGGGCAGCCGATGAAATGAAACAGAGGATTCATTCGCTGACCGGTATTCCGGCCCATTTGTTTCCGGTTTCTACGTTTCATTCTCTGGGATTGCGTATATTAAGAGAGTCGGGTCACATTTTAGGTTTTAATAATCAGTGGCATGTCATTGATGAAATGGATCAGAAAAAAATCATTGAGCGTATTGCCAAGGAAAATATTGACAGCTACAGCAATGATTTTATTGATGGGTGCAGAAAGCGAATCAATCTGGCCAAAATGAACTTGTACTATCCCAATAACAGGGATCCCCTGGATAAAATGGACTTCACAGAAGAAGAAATACACATTTTTTCTCTATATTATGATTTTCAGCAACAGAATACAGTCTGGGATTATGAGGATCTGATATCCTTTTCGGTTAAGCTTCTGCAAAATCACAGTGGATATCGTGATAAATATAGGGAACAGTTCAAATATGTTGTTGTTGATGAATTTCAAGATACCAATCCCAACCAGTATGAATTGATAAAATTGTTAGCTCAAGAGCATAAAAAAATTACTGTTGTTGGAGATGATGATCAGGCTATTTATTCTTGGCGCGGTGCCAGTATTCGATTTTTATTTGATTTTGAGCGGGATTTTCCTGGTAATCGTATCATAAAGCTGGAACAAAATTATCGGTCTACCCAGCCTATACTGGATTTTGCCAATTGTATCATTGAATCCAATTCTCTTAGAAGAAGAAAATCCATGTGGACAGAAAAAAAAGAGGGCAGCCTTGTTTTTCTCCTTAATTCGGATTCTAAAGAAGAAGAGGCTGAAAAGGTAGCGGATTTAATCTATCGTATTCAATCCAAGCACCCGGAAATGTCCCCGGTCGCTGTTTTATACCGGATAAATTCACAATCACTGGCTTTTGAAACTGAATTCTTAAAGAGAAATATTCCCTTCAAAATCTTAAAAGGATTACGTTTTTTTGATCGAAAGGAAATCAAGGATTGCATTGCGTTGCTGAAATTAACCATGAATCTTTATGATGATACTGCTTTTTTTAGAGTAATTGATTTTTTACCTCTGGGAATAGGCCAGAAAACTCTCGGTTTACTATCCCGGAAATCAAAAGAAACAAAGAAGCCTCTATTTTTTTCCTTAAAATGTTATTTTAAGGAAAAATTTGATGCCAGGACAATATTTCAAAAAATAGATCAATTGAGTAAAAACAAAACAGATATTCCGATTTCTGAAATATTAAACCAGCTTCTTCAAGAGAGCCATTTTTTGGATATTCTTGATCAAAAAAAAGAACATGGTCGCATTTTGAATATCAAAGAGCTCATTTCCTTCATAGAAAAGTGGGACCGAAGAAATCCAAAAGCAGATTTCGTTGATTTGTTGGATAGAATATCTCTGGATTCGCAAGAAACAAAGCCGGTTAAAAAAGTTCCTGTTTATTTATTAACCATGCATAATGCCAAAGGAACTGAATTTCCTACGGTTATTGTTTCTGGAATCAATGCTACTTATATGCCGTTTTTTTTAAGAAATGGGTATGCGGAGTTGGAAGAAGAGAGAAGGCTTTTTTATGTGAGCACTACCCGGGCCATCAAGCATCTTATTATTTCCACGGAGTCCTCTAAACCGTCTCACTTTCTATGGGAAATTGATTCTCGTCTGTATAAATCTGTTTATGCAAGCGATGAGTTATTTGAGTATTTAATGCCATCAAAAGGGGAAACCGAAGCGCAGGAATCGGATCAATTTTTGGAGCACCCGGTTTTTGGAAAAGGCAAGATTATTAAAGAATTAAAAAACCAAACCTATCTCATTCATTTCAAGGAAAAAGGAGAAATGTTGATCGATACGTCGGTAGTTAAAGTTAATTTTTTATAAAATGGATTATACTGACTTCATCCATTGAATGACTGCAATCATACCCAAAATCCACCACCTAAATTTGGATATTCCCCCAAAATCAAGATCAAGCAGGCGTGTCGGCTTCCCTTTGAACGGCTTGCGAATCCCATTTCTCGCCAATATCGAAAATGGGATGAGACGCTCCCAAAAACGAGAAACGTTTTTGGGTAAAGTGAAAAGGGATAGCGACTACAGCCTGCGAAAAATTTGATGGTGAATTTTGGGATGATGGTCAAATGCCGGTTCGGGGTTTATTTAAGCAGTAGAAAATTATAGATACGGTTTTTTGATTTGCCGTCTCTGCGAAAAGAAGGGAAACGGTTTTCTTCGCAAAACGTACAGATATTTGAATCAATGATTCGTTCAGAAGAAATCCCCAGTTCAATCAATGAAAGGAATATGGCTTTCTTAATATCCAGGAAAAATCCTCCCCTTCTTTTTTTTGAGAACACCTGCTTTCGATAGTTATGGGCATAAAAACTTTCATATAGCTCCGGACCCACCGGATAACATTTTTTCTCGATGCCCGGTCCGAGATAAAACCAGAACTTTTCAGCTGTGATTCGTCGTTCTTTTATGATATCAATGAGATTTTTCTCAATTTTTTTTTGCAATCCTTTCCAACCACAGTGAATAATTCCAGCACAGGAAAAATCCTGATTCCAGAAGAATAAAGGTACACAATCCGCTGTCTTGATAAGGGCAATTCTTTTTATGGTGTCAAGAATAATACCGTCACCGGAAGTGCCGGGCCTTATTTCGCTGGAAAATAATATTTTGTTGGAATGGATTTGTTTGAGTTCAACTACTGGTAGATGATGGAAATATTCAGACAGGTCATTTAAAGGGAAATCGATTTCAGTATACCCGAGCGCGATTCTATTGTTTTGATAGATATTCATGAAATGAGTTTTAAATTGAGCTCGTTGAAATTCTGAGATCATGGTCAATTCTATTTTACTTAGGCAAATTATGATGTCAATTTTTTTCTACCCCGGGTTGTATTTTAGTTAAAACTGACTTAAACTTATAAGTTGATATGAAACTTATTTCCACTCACATTATGTAGTGGGTGGAGGGAAATACAGTGTATCAAGGAGTATGGGATGAACATTGATGATATAAAGATTACCCGGGCAATTATTGAACAGTATTTCCAAAAATTTTTACAGGTTCTGGAGCTTGAAGTGGCTCTGGTTGGTGCGGGCCCCTCTAATTTGATTTGCGGAACCATACTGGGAGAATTCGGGGTAAAATCAGCCATTTTTGAGTCAAAATTGTCTCCCGGAGGGGGTATGTGGGGCGGAGGCATGATGTTCAATGAAATCGTCGTACAGGAACAGGCATTGCCTCTGCTGGATAAAATTGGAATCGGGTATAAAAAGCATGATGAAGGGTATTTTGTGGCGGATAGCATAGAGTCCACATCCACTTTGGTTTCAAAGTGTGTCAAATCTGGAACAAAAATTTTCAACCTGGTGAAAGTGGTTGATGTCATATTTGCTGAGAAAGGCGGTTCTGGGGACAAAAACCGGTCTTCCAAAAAGGTCAATGGTCTGGTTTTGAACTGGTCCCCTGTAGAAGAGCTGTCGCTCCATGTTGATCCCCTGTCCATACGGTCGACATTTGTGGTGGATGGGACCGGTCACTCGGCTGAAGTCTGTTCGATCATTACCCGGAAGATGGGTGAAAAGTTAGCAACCCGAACCGGACAGGTAATCGGGGAAATGTCAATGTGTGCTGAGAAAGGAGAAGAATTGACAGTTGAAAATTCAGTTGAGATATTTCCGGGTTTGTATGTGACCGGTATGGCAGCCAATGCATCCAAAGGCTCACCCCGGATGGGGCCCATTTTTGGAGGGATGCTGCTTTCCGGTGAAAAAGTGGCAAAGGAGCTTATCAGCAGGCTCAAAGAATGAAAGAAAAACGTTTTTGCCCTTACTGTCAGCATAAATTGTCCAAAAAAGTTATTGAAGACCGGCAGCGATTATATTGCCCCCAATGCCAGAGCCCATTATATGAGAATCCGACTCCGGCCACTGCTGCTGTTTTTTTTAATGAACAGGATGAGGTGCTTCTGGTAAAACGGAAGGTGGAACCCAAAAAGGGGCAATGGTGTTTACCGGGTGGATTTGTTGAAATGGAAGAAACACCCGAAGAGTGCTGTCTGAGGGAGTTGAAAGAGGAAACCAATCTTAATGGAAGTATTGACAGGTTGGTCGGGGTTTATTTGAGTGAGAATCCGGTTTATAAGTCGGTTTTGGTGATTGGATATTTCCTGAACCAGGTGAGGGGTCACATCAGGGCAGGAGATGATTCCGAAGATGTGAAGTACTATCCCGTTCAATATTTACCATCCATTGCCTTTAAGAGTCACCGATCTCTGATATATGATTCCTTAAAGGTTTATAAGAATTATGCCCTCAAGCCCGGTACAGTTAAGGGACATTATCATTTTGGGGCTTATGTAATCTCCAGCCAGAATCATGTTGAGATCATCGAAAAAGCCTGCAGGGCAGGTGCCCGGATTGTTCAGTACCGGGATAAATACTCCGAAAAAAAAGAGATATTGGAAAATGCAAAAAATATCAGGAAAATAGCCTCTCAATATCGTTCGCTTTTTCTGGTCAATAATCACCTTGATATTGCTATCATATCACGGGCAGACGGGATTCACCTTGGGCAGAATGATATTCCGATTAAAGACGCCAGACAGATGGCACCAGGCCATTTTATCATTGGTGTGTCCACCCATTCTCTGGAACAGGCGCTTGAGGCTGAAGCTCAGGGAGCTGACTATATTGGCATCGGGCCGGTGTTTTCAACCCCAACTAAAAAAGATTATGTCCCAATCGGAATTGAGCTGGTCAAACAGGTACTCAAAGCTGTCTCGATTCCGGTGGTGGCCATCGGCGGATTGAATCTCCAAAATGTGATGGAATTAAAAAAAATCGGCATAAAAAATGTGGCCTTGGTCAGAGCATTTCAGCAGAATACCGAAATGACGGTCAAACAGTTAAATGAACAATTTCTGTGATTTTCTTCCCTATGGCAGTCATGTCAACAATTGGCCTTATTTCTTTCCCACTGTGGCGATATAGATAACAACCTGTTTTTCCGTATTACACTTCAGTAATTGGTTCAGGTCATCGTCGGAAAAAGCGGCAATAGCACAGACTCCACACTGAATGGCTTCGGCACTCAGGTAGAGATTCTGACAGACATGGCCGGCATCCAGGAACAGGTAACGATATCCCCTCTCACTGTAACGCCAGCTCATTCGGTAGGGGACTGCTGTCCAGATAAAGGTGGCCGCACAGGTTTTGACAAAGGTCTGTCCCAGACAGGCTGCGGTGATTTTGTCCGCAATTTGGAGATCCGAATTAATTTCCACCAGGGTGTGATCAATGGCCAGGAAGCGGTAAAGTCCGGGATTCAATTGTGTGACCTGGTTAATCAGTAAATAGGTTTCCAGGGCATGGCGGGCACCGGCAGAGGGCACGGTTCGTAAGGTTCC
>DAOWKX010000143.1 GCA_030639705.1 Candidatus Aminicenantota bacterium | reverse complement strand
TAATTATAACATAATATTTCAATACTTCAAAAGACCGTCCCTAGCGTGTCAAAAGACCGTCCCTAGCGTGTCCACCTAACGTTAAGGATTGTTATCGTCCATTTTTTAGAAAGTAAATAATTATTAACTTAATCCCAATAATTTTTTCAATAAACATTGATAATAAAGCAATTTTATTTCGAATTTTTGGCATTAAAAGTGCTCATAGTCTGCTGAGGAGTTAATATGAAAAAAATAAAAGAACTTTTAAGTAATGATGATTTCACTGAAGAAAATTACCAGACTCTTGAGAAGAAACTATTTTCAGATTCGACACCACATGACGAACTGGGAAGAATTTGTATGACCTTTGCCCATCTTCCGTCAAAAAGAGCTCAGGACTTATTGGCATCATTTAAGGAATCCGCCAATGCCCATAAGGTTGAATGGCTGGATCTTGCTATTGAAGAAGGGCAGTTTGTATATCTATCACCTCAAAATGAACAGGAAGAAAAAGATTACTTGGCATTGAAAGTTATTCAGGAAATGCAGGATAAAGTGATTGACCTTTAGATAAAACTCAACAATGCAAAAATTGATGTAGACACCATGAGAATCAAACATGAAGCGATCAAGGAATTGGTAAAAAAAGGGGAGATCGATACTGAAGAGGAATTGGGATTAAATGATGTAATGCTTTTGCTTGAAGCAAAAGTAGATGATTTAAATCAAGATATTGAACAAAACAATAAGATTTCTATTCAGATAACAAAATCAATTAAAACAAAAAGATACAAAGATGTGGACCCATCTGTTATGAAGGATGTACATTTCTATTAATAGCTAATGTTAGACACTACTATATTAATCCTTTAAAAGTGCATATATGATTCACAAGTGAAAAAACTGAATCAGACTTAATTAAAAATTCATGGTGAAAGTCAGGCGGAGGCTTGGGGGAATATTCAATTCCATGGCATCCCGGCTACCGCCGGAAAAAACATATTCCGATAACTCATATCCCACATCCAGAATATTGAAAAATGCCAGGCTGAGACAGGCATCTTTCTTAAACAATTTAAATTTATAATTGAACTGAACACTGACATCCCCAAGATAATCCTCCCGGGGCCCGCCTTTTACACCCCGGTCATCCTCTGCCTTAATCGTGCTGTAGTAAAGTACTACCTGGTTATAGTCATAGGTTGAATTGATAAAAGCAAAGGGATTGCCATCCCGGTATTTCAAAGCCATCCCCATGAACAGGTCTTTAAAAATATAAAAACCAAAATATAGCCTGCCAACAAATGCCCGATCCCCGTCCAATCGACCGTATCCATTAATCCAGGAATTGGGATTGGCCTGGGATTCATCAATGATCCCGATATCATTGGTGCCGGGACCATTACCAAAAGCAGTATATCCCATACCGATTTGAGCCATAAATGAAAAAGAAAAAAACCATTTGTCCTTTTTACCCCCTTTTAAATATAAAAGGAGCTGGGCATAGAAAGGGTCTTCTTCAAAATCCTCATTGGTCAGGTAATAATTTTTAAAAGGACTATTAAAAAAATAGAGATCATATCCTTCCTGATTCACATAAAATCCATAGTCCTGATCAAACTGAACCCAGAAATTATTGATGATCTTTTTATATATTCCTTTCACCGTAAGAGACCAGTTTTTGGATATACGGGTTGAAATATTCAACAAAAAGCGGTGTTTATAAGGACGGGAGATATCATCATCTAAAAAATGATAATTTCCTCCACTATAACCATATACACTTCCCTCTTCTCCCGATTGAAAAACCAGATCATTGTTTTGATCTTCCCAGTAATAAATGGTCCCGGTCGGACGATTGGTTTCCAGAAAATTACTGACATTTTCTCTTAAATCATAAGGCATATGACCGTAGGCAATGAGTATTTCTGGATTTTTATTCTTGAAAAGCATGATGCCGATATCAAAACCAGGACTCACAAATCCCAGGTCATTGTTGTTAAAACTAAAATTCAGGGTATTATAATTCAACCAGAGTTTAGAAAAAATAGACAAGTTCCGGGAAATCTCAACTGATAAATCGATCCCCAAATTGGCCAAAAGGCTCGAATGGGTGTATTCTTCTCCGACATTCCATTGATAAACCAGATAGGGAGAGTTATCAAACAGTATGGCATTATAATCATGGTTTGTTTCATCTCCGCTGGTATGGGTGTAGCGGAAATCAAAAAAGGATTTTATCTTCAAGTTTTTAGATAAAAAAGCCGGTTGAACAGGAATATTCAGATCAATATTCAACGCTCTTCCGTTGAAAGCTCCCATTTTTCCAAAAGCCAGGAAACCGTCTCCGTCATTATCCAATAGATCCTTGTAAAAACCGGGATCAAAAGAATTCAGGTTTTCATGTTCATTTAGAAATGAAACCTTGAGATCATAGGATTTCTTTTTTAATCTCAATCCGGTAAAAAATGAATATTTCTCCTTATTAAATGTTTCCTGGGGATATCGTCCCAATTCAGCATCTAAATTCGATCTATCAAGATAGTTAAATGCAGCAGAAATCTCCAGTGTACCCTGCTTCAGTTTTTTCTTATAGCCAGAATTGAATAGCAAAAGTTTCCCTGACTCTTCAAAGGTTCCATTTAATTTATTGAAATCGTTGAATTGCCTCTGTATATCAAAATAATTAAAAGAAAGCATAAAATTTGAATTTCTAAATTTTTTGCTGTAACCATAATCAATAAAAAAATTGGAAAGATTTTGTCTTCGCTCATCATAGAGACGGTCATCCCTCTGAATGGCAGGATTTGTGATTAAAAACGAAGCCCAGGGAAAGATTCCCCCTAATTCTGAATATATGGAAGAGAGTGATAATGTTGAGTGGCTTTTTTCAGGAATTTCTGATACAAAATGCAAACCATATCCATCACTGGTCGGCGACTCACCCTGAAGCTTAAAATGACTCAAAGATGAAAAGGGAATTTGAACAGCCGGCGATCCTTCATCCAGAACAGAGTTAATATTGAAATCATTGTAAAACCAATTGAACTGAATGAATGAATCCCCTTCAAAATAGACCTTTGGATTGTCAATGAATGCAAATCCATTGCTCTCCTCTATATGGAATATGGTGTCCGGTGCGTAATTTTCAATATAAGTCGGATAAAAAAAACCTCCCGGTAAGTAATTCATAAAAAACTTATTGAACTCAAATGAGGTGTTATCGGCTGGGCAGAAAAAAGGAAAAACAAAAAATAAAATTAACCCGCTGACGATTATTATCTTTATTGATGGTTTCATATATTATTCCTATTAAAAAATATAAGACAATCCAATTCCCACTCTTTCTGCATGGACAACCGGTAACACATTCCATTTTGTACTTCTTTTTTTCACCACAAATTTTCCAATGGCATACCCCAGAACCGCTCCGATTAACACATCTGAAAGCCAATGTTGATCTTCAGTAACCCTGGATAATCCCAGCAATGTTGCCAGAGAATAACAAAGTATTGGAACCAATGTCTTATCTTTATACATTTCTGCGATCACCGTTGCAGTTCCCCAGGCCATGATGGTATGTCCGGAGGGAAAGGCATCATATTTTGAAAAACACTCAGTATATCTCTTAAAAAACCCCGAGGGTCCATACCAGTGATCAATACCATCTTCATAAGATGGCCTCTGTCTTCCGAACAGATGCTTGCCCAATTGAACCACGATACTACTGTGAATAAAGGTCATGAGAAGCAAACTGGCAGTCTCTTTTGCCCTCCGGTCTTTAAACAATAAGCCACCCATATAAAAACCTCCGGCAATCCCCAGGTTGATAAATCCATCACCTAATTGGGTTACTACCGGACTTATCCGATCAATCCAGTCATTTTTTTCCTGAAAATCTTTAATATTCCGATAAATGGACTCATCGTTACCAATTAAAATTCCTGTAACCAAAGCCACACCCCCCCACACCAGCCAATCAATTCCTTTGATTCTGAGAGGTGATGTCAATATTTCAGCTTCATCTTCAATGATGGATTTTAGAAAGGACTCTTTTTTTTTATCTTTCTTTTGATTTTCAGTATCCTGGGCAATCTCTGATACCGGACCAAGCAAAAAAATAATCGATACCAGAATTAAGGCAGCATATTTCTGTTTCATATCGCATTCTATATTATTGAAATAACATTCATCTGTCAAATGATTTTATCATTATTATATTTTTAAACTAAGCTCACTATCCATAAGAAAATATCAGCCAATCATTTCAAGAAAAAAGAAAAATCTTTTGATGTTTTGTTTCCAGCATAATCTTCAACCCTGACCCGGATGGAATTTTTTCCCCTCTTCAGAACATGAACGGTCTCAATTTTTACCTGGCGCCAATCCGGATCATACTCGCAATCTATGAGTCTATTATTTATCCAAACATTCAATGTCTCATCATTCACACCTTTACCTTTATCCGATATTGTGATCACCACCCTTTTAATCTTATCCAGAAACCGTGAACGAATTTTATTTAGAGATATCACCGGTGGAAAAACATCCCTCATCAATGCAAATATTCCCGAGGATATCACCTTGGTTCTGAATGTATGATTGGTTTTATCATAATGGGTATAAACATAACTCCATTTTTTTCTTTTCACACTATATTTAAAAATTCCTGCCTGGAGGGGATTTTGTGTTCTTTTTTGAAACTGAAAATAAACATAATCCAGAAAAGGGAAATTATAGGGATAAAGGGAAATTTGTCGGGATAATACAGGAAATTGTGACGGTAACTGTTTGGTTTCAAATTTTAAAACTTTGGGTTCATTTACTGCTTTTGGATAAAACTCGGCACTGAATTCTCCATCTCTGAAATTCTGTTTTTTCTGACTCTCAATATAGACCAACCTCATCTTTTTTTGAATCGATGTCAAGGTTTCATTGCTACCTCTGATAATAAAATCAAGATTAATGTCAGGCTCAGTACTCAAGGGCTTAAAACTGAAAAAAATAGTATCATTACCTTCATCAGGTTTAATGGTCTGCGAAATGTCCCCCTGCCGGATAGTCAAATCCAGATCGTTCACAGTCAGTAGGGGATTTTTCATTTTAATAAAAACTGCATTACGGTTAATAAATGTAGTAAAATCAATATCACTTGAAATGGAGAAATCATTGGGCTTCAGGCGAATCCTTTTTCTACAATAAACAATCCCTTTCTTAATAAATAAGAAATCCATGAAATAAACTTTTTCATTAATTCCCTTTAATATAAGATTTCTGGGTTTATTAATCTCTGTCTGATTTAAGTCCCCTCTGAATGATTCATTACCCTGTCTATCCATTAAACATACCATAATACGATCTGCATTCCGGGCTTCCAGATTATTAATGTCCAGTGCGATTGACTCTTTTTGAATGGAGACATTTTCAATTTCCAGATGAGGCATTCTTAGCTTATACAGATTGAAATAGCCGGTTGAGATATTGTTATAGTTATCCTTCACTTCAATTTTGCATTCATGTTTTCCCCAGCTC
>DAOWKX010000150.1 GCA_030639705.1 Candidatus Aminicenantota bacterium | reverse complement strand
TAGGATGTAAAAAAGAGTGAGTGAAAAGTTGCGTTGGCTTTATAAAAAAGCTTACTGATCTCTTCAGAAGGGAAATCATTCGAAACTTTTAATTCCCGATCTATAGTATTTAAAAGCCTTGAAAGTATTCTGGATTTTGCTGCATCTTCACTTCTATTCATTTGTAAGTCGAAGATTAAAATTTCGATTCCATTTCTGATATCTCCGGTCAACTTGAGTTCGGGAAACTTTTCAAACTGATAAAAGGATATGACCCATTTTTCCAAGTTGATTTTTTCCAGTAGCTGAGAAAAATTATAAAAAGCATCAACATCAGGAATCAAATATTTCCCTTTATAATCTTTCCAAATAGCTAAATAATTTTCCAAAAATAATATGACATCATCAGCGATTAAAATTGCACTATTTTCACTTCTTGTTAACATAGCTTTAAATCTTGCAAGATTAATTGCTTGTTTTACTCTTTGGTAATATTTTTCAAACCGGAATTTGGCTTTTTTACATTGATCTTTTAAATTCTTTTCAATAATAGAATATACTTCTGAAACATCCGATATTTGACTGAAATACATGGTCTTATCATTTATAAACAAAAGTAGCTTGTCCTCTTTGTATAAAATATTTTTTATAAAGTTTTTAATACTTTTTTTAAAATCATTATTAAAATTCGATATTCGGAAAACCAGGACAAAATATCTTGGTTTTCTTTTCACGACTCTTTCAGCTGTAAGATCATATTTTTGACGCTTGATTATTTTTTTTAAGGGAAAAAATCCATGTATCTTCTGCTCTTTTCCGCTCTCATAGAGTTTAAAATCAGATCTTTTAAGGTTGGTAACAGGTTTCCCCTTATACATTACCCTCACCGGTACTTCAACATTCACTACTCTCACCTCTTCCCTGATCTTATCTTGATCTTCCTGAGCTGTGGCTAAAAGAGGAAAGAGAATAATAGATAATATAAAAAGATTTAAAGAAAATATTTTTATTGTTTTATCCATTTCATATTCTCATTGTATCGTTAATTATGATGTTATATAAAAAATAATATATATTTTTTTGCTATTAGTTTGCCATATAGGAGATCAAAAAGTCAATAGATTTAGGAAATAATCAAAAACAGGATCAGGTCACTCTTTATTCTTCTGATTTGATATTAAAATATCGATTATTTCTTGAATATTTATTTCAGATTGTGATTTGGAAAAACTGCAGGATCCGGCACCACGATGTCCTCCTCCTCCGAATCTGGAGCAGAGTTCTCCGATATCAACCTGACAGGATTTATTGAAAATACTGTGCCCGATACTGACCACAACCAGATCTTTTAGGTCACGGTTAAAGCGAATCTTGAGGTTTACCGATGATTCTGGATACAGGGGAAAAACCAGAAACCGATCTCCTGCAGGAGGAAGGGTAAAGGATCTAAAGTCTGTTATGGAAACATGGTTGATTATCCGGGTATTTTCTTTTAATACTTTTCTGTAGGCTTGGTTCTCCCGGGATACTGATTTTATTCGGTCCTTTACCCGAGTGTCCTTCACGATTTCATTGATATCGCTGGTTCTGAGGATCTCGACCAGGTGGTTCCAGTAGGTGGAATCGTTTGATTTTACACTTGAAATGGTGTTGGAGAGCATTATATAGGGGTATTTTTCAGGATGGAGGACTTCATCCATGGTTAAATCCGCCGAATCTATTTTATCCGCAGCTCGAACCAAATAGCTGAAATTCCTGTCAAATTCATTTTGATAGTATTCGAAAATGATTCTGGCAGCAGACGGGGCTAGCTTAAAACAACCTTTGAATGGTTTTTCGACCCGGTTTGATGAATGGTGGTCGAACCATAAACAACACCGGTCATCGTAGGCCATATTGGCAATAATATCTCCCTTTTGAATATCAACATGCCCCCGGTGCATCTGGTTGGGCTCCACCCATTTGACCGGCTTCTGTATTGACAGTGCTTCCTTGAGAAGTACAGCACACACAATCCCATCAAAATCAGGGCGGGTGACAATTCTCACGTCGTTAACTCTTTGCGATGCTCTCCCCTAAAAAAAACTGTATTATTCGGTTTCTTCGGTTTCTTCAGCCTTTTTGGTGTCTTCAAAATGTTCAATGATTTCCAGATTAAACCTTCTTTTCTGTTTCATTCCAGCTGCAGCAAGAATGGTACGGATGGCTCTTGCGGTTCTACCCTGTTTCCCAATTACCTTCCCGATGTCGGAATGGTGGACTCTTAATTCCAGAATACTGGTTTGTTCACCATCAATCTGGGTGACTTTCACCTCATCAGGGACATCTACCAATGACTTACATACTGTTTCAACAAGTTCTTTCACTTTGGTCTCCTTAATGTTCGGATTTGACTATCCTTAAATTTAAAAACACTGTTTTAGCATACCAACATAATTTTAGGAAAATCTTTTTTAATTATATTATTATTGTGCACTAAATATTTTAGGTTGTCAATCTTAATCCATAAATCAGATTCCAGGTTTCCTTTATATCTATTAAAGATTTATAGAAAGAGTACTGGGAAACCTTGATGGTATTCACTTGATATAATTTGAAAAAAAAAGAACTTTTTGGTATACTCAGGCCATGAAAACAATAAAGCGTAGCCAATCAATTATTTTGTGTGGAATGTTGTGTACTGTGGTGATGTTTTTTTCCAATCCCTTTCTGGGAGCGGACAATCAGGACAGTCAAAAGGCGGTTACCCAAAATACGTCACCGGCTGAGAATCCTTTTTTCAAGACCTTTGACACGCCGTTCGGCCTACCTCCCTTTGAGAAAATAAAGGATGAACATTTTTTGCCTGCCTTTAAAAAAGGAATGAAAGATGAAGTAAAGGAAATCGAGGCCATCATTAATAATCCGGAAACTCCTTCATTTGAAAACACCCTGGAGGCCATAGAAAAAACCGGCGAACTATTGTCAAATGTGTCCCGGGTTTTTTTTCATTTTTACGGTGTTGATAACAATGATGAGCGAAAAAAAATCGCCGGACAGGTCATTCCATTATTAAGCCAGCACCGCAGTTTTATCACTCTGAATGAAAAATTATTCCAAAGAGTTAAAGCCGTATTTAACCAAAGGGATAACCTGAAATTGAACAAAGAGCAAGCCAAACTGCTCGAAGAAACCCACAGGGTATTTATCCGGAGCGGAGCCAATCTGAATCCTGAAGACAAAGAAAAGGTTAAAAAAATCGATGAAGAATTGTCTGTTTTGGGATTGAAATTCAGAAATAATTTGTTGTCCGAAACAAATGGATTCAAAATGTTTCTGGAAAAAGAGCTGGATCTGGAAGGACTGCCTCAATCCGTAATCGATGCAGCGGCAGAAGCAGCAGAAAAAGCCGGGCAAAAGGGGAAATGGCTGTTTACCCTGCATAAACCAAGCTGGATCCCATTTCTTCAGTATTCAAAAAAGCGGGAGCTCAGGGAAAAGCTCTATAAGGGATATATCAACCGCGGGGACAACGACAATGAATTTGATAATAAAAAAATCATTGCCAGGATTGCTGCCCTCCGGGTAAAAAAAGCCAATATCATGGGATACAAAACCCATGCTGATTTCAGGTTGGAAGTAAATATGGCCAAATCTGCAGAAAATGTATATAAACTGCTCGACCAGTTGTGGAACCCTGCTCTGAAAATGGCTAAGAATGAGGCC
>DAOWKX010000113.1 GCA_030639705.1 Candidatus Aminicenantota bacterium | reverse complement strand
TCACCATCAAATTTTTTGCAGGCTGTAGTCGCTATCCCTTACGCCTGCTTGATCTTGATTTTGGGGAAATATCCAAATTTAGGTGGTGAATTTTGGTCTATTAAAAAATAACCAAACAATCCTGACAGGGACTTCAGATTTTTTTTTGAGTAATAGCTTGATTCGCCAATTTCCGAAAAATGATACTTAGTTCTTTAAAATTAAAAATTTCAGGATGGCAAAATAATCCCGGAAAATGAGTTTCAAATTCCTGAAACGCTGTTTTATGGTCCGGGCTTGATAAATTTCTGATATATTCATTTTGGCCATCATAAAATTCTTATAGCCAAGATAAGTTAAAATCATGTTGCTCCTCTTTTGATGATAAGGAGAGGTGCAAACAATAACCTGTTTATAATTCTGATCTTCAATAATTCTCATACTATTTTTACAACTTTCAAAAGTTGTCTGGCCCTGGCCTTCGAAATGGATATGTGAATCATCCACATGATGATCCAGAAGATACTGTTTCATCTTTTTAATGGCGGGGCTTCTTTTATAAAGCGATCCATCGGACAGGATGATGCGCCTTTTTTTTTCTTTATATAACTGAACCGCCAGATCCAAACGTTCTCCGGTGCTGAATCCAATCTTACCACCGGATCTCAATCCTCCTCCCAGCACTAAAATGACATCCCCGTAAGATTGCTGGATATCTATTCCAATATCAAGAGGTTTCAGAAACAGCTTATATAAGTTGGTAAACAAAAAAATGATTGATACCAGAACAATAAAAATTCCAATAACAATCAACTTCTTTTTCATGGCTTCCGTCAAAAATATTTTCAATGCTACTTCAATGTAATCTTTCTACCCCTACAATATATATGTCAAGAAATCATTATCAGGGTTTCAGTTTCAATTTTTTTTTAAGAAAAAAACTGATTCCGATACCGATCTCAAAAATATTCATAATGATTAAGAGAAAAAGTCCCATAAATGGTAAAAATTTTAGCAGGGTATACACCCCAACTCCGATCAATAGAAAAACAGAAGGTGAAATCTTTCTCAAACCCAATGTATTGGATATCTTGCTGCCAATATAAAAAAACATTACCGTTCTACCGAATATCAAAATCACAAAATAGGCTAAAACGAGCAACAACAGCAATGGAATACCAATGATTAAAAAAGTCAATATTATAAAAATAAGCAGAAAAAACAAGAAAGAAAAAATTGAAAGCAATCCAAATAAGCCGGTTTTTAAAATATTTTTATCAAATATTTCACTGGCCTGACTTATTTTTTGAGGAACGATAGCAAGAACAATCAAGGATAGGATAAGCCAGAATATGATTTTCAATATCCTGATAAAAGTAATGGTTTTGGCATCACTAATGATGGGAATCAATGTACTTTCTATTTTTTTCAGATCGAATCTGAAGTAAAAGAATTCACCCTTCACATTGCTTAAAGCATCTCGATTAAGTTCCCCTCCGATAACCAGCAAATCACCATTGATCAATGCATTTTTCCCGATTTTCACATCAGACCCAAAACAAACAACATCATCTTTGACTTCACCATCCAGATGTAAAAAACCACCGATCATGATAACCGATTTCTCAACACAGCCCTTGATTTCAATATTTCCCCCCAGGGAAATAAGACTGCTCTCATAGCTGGTATTTTTAAAAACAGTTAATTCCTTTTCAAATTTGAAATCAGATCCGCAGTAAAGACAGCATGATAAAATGAGAACAAAAATAACCATCATCCATTTCTTCATATTTCTTTATCCTCCGCTAGCTGAATCAGCTTCATCTCAGATTTTTTGTCTCCTTGACGGTTTGAAAACCAATTGATAAATTGCATAAAAAAGAATCAAGGTTAAAATCAATATGGATAAACTGAATATTTCGATGCCAATATTTATATTAAACAGAATATCAAAAAATTTACTGACGGTCTTATAAATTGCATATACTGATGAAAAAATCGTTGAAATTATTTTAATAACCGAGGCAATCCAGCTGGAGGTATTATCAGATGTCATTTTCAACGCTTGAATGAGGCTATTGTTGGCAAAATCAAAATATATATATATCCATGAAACCAGTAATACAAAACTTGCGGCAATGAGTGATAATAAGGATGAATAGGCCGGAAATCGGGAATAGATTTTCTTCATAACATTTTTTTCGATTCTCTCGGGAGGTACTACATACTCAGGATCAGTCAATATATTTTCCATCTGGAGATATTGCTTGTATCTTAACTGACATTTTTCACATACGATTAAATGATCCCGTATAATCGAACGTTCAACAAATGAACCATTCTTTTCAATATAATCCTGAATTTGTTGGTTACTCAAACATTCCATCTTTTTCAATCTCCTTTCTCAGTAACTCTTTTGCTTTAAATATTCGATTCTTAACCGTGCCAACGGGAAGATCTGCAATCTGGGCAATTTCATCATACTTCAATTCCTGAAGATATCGTAACCATATGAGTTCTCGATATTTCAGTGGAATCAGATCAACGGTTTTCCATAGATACTCTTTTATTTCATCCTTTTCAAGTTTATCAAAACCATTCTCACTGATAATATTTTTTGATTCAACCAGTCTCTTTTGAGATATACTATCATCATTCAGTGAATCCACATAGGCCTGATTTCTTCTGATATAGTCAATAACCAGATTGTAACAAATTCGATAGGCCCAGGTTGAAAATTTATATTGAAAATTATATTTATGGAGAACTGAAAATATTTTTATAAAAAAATCCTGGGTTAACTCAATGGACACTTCCTCATCACGTACCATTCGTAACACAAAATTATAGATTTTTTTATTATATTTTTTCATCAATTCCTCAAAAGACGACTTTTTTCCACCAAGTATATTCTTGATTAATACTTGATCGTCATCCAATATCATTTACGATTTTCTCTGAAAAAGGTTTAAATTCAAACCGTTTAGTCAAGGTTTCCATCAATGATTTCAACATCTTCCGGCAATTCCAGTTGAAAATCCTTCTGGGCTATTTTCACACGTTTTTTATAATTATTGAAATAATAGATATATTTTGCACCGGACGTATCATACTGAACTACTTTTTCGGGAAGCATTTGATTTCCGATAAACACTTCAAAATCCAATTCTTCATCCTCCTTTTTGATAATAATCCGTTTACTCAGCCTGTCACATTTTACACCATCAGTAATTTTTTCGGAAAACAATAACTGCCAGATCCACCTTTGTTTTTCTTCCACTATTTTTCCTATAATTAATTGATTATTTTCTTTATCAAAAAATTGGTATGTGTTTCCCTGCATCAAAAATATTTTGAGGTCAGGATTCAAATAGATCCACTTCAGATGGGAAATATCTTTGACTAAAATGGTTCCGGATTCTTCTATTTCAAGTTCTTCATCAATATATACCTGTTGGACAAAGCTGACTTTAAACGGTTTAATATTATTTAATGTGGATCGAACTTCATCCAGAAGAGAAGACTCATGGCCACTGACACTGAAAAAAAATAGCAGCAGAATTATGAGTGGTTTAATCAACAATAACCTCAGCCCTAACCTTAACCTTTACCTTTTTACCTTAGCCTTTACATTCAATATAACGAATACAGAATAAAGAATATCGAATGTAGAAGTGAAAGATTCATTTTTTTAATACTTCATCATTCCTTGTTCATTATTCATTATTCGAAATTCAAAAAGTCTTCTTTGCCTTTACCTTAACCTTAGCCTTAACCTTCACCTTCTCTTACATCCCCTGTGACATCATTTTAATGAAATCTTTGTTTGTCTTTGTTTTTGATAATTTTTCAACGAGTAATTCCATAGCTTCTACTTCAGTCATTTGAGATAATACCTTTCTTAACACCCAGATCTTTTTTAAATCATCACTTTCAATCAACAACTCCTCTTTTCGTGTTCCGGAGCGGGACAGATCAATTGCCGGAAAAATCCGCTTGTCAACCAGTCGCCGATCCAGGTTGATTTCCATGTTTCCAGTTCCTTTAAACTCTTCAAAAATAACTTCATCCATTCTACTGCCACTATCAACTATGGCCGTTGCCAGTATGGTCAGGCTTCCTCCTTCTTCAATGTTTCGAGCAGAACCAAAGAACTTTTTTGGTTTATTGAGGGCATTTGCATCAATGCCACCGGATAAAACTTTCCCCGACGAAGGGGTAATTGCATTATGAGCCCGGGCAAGACGGGTTACAGAGTCCAGCAGTATGACAACATCTTTTCCCATCTCAACCATTCTTTTGGCTTTTTCAAGTACGATATCCGCAACCTTGGTATGTCGTAAGGGGATTTCATCAAAGGTTGAAGCAATAACCTCGCCATTCACATTGCGGCTCATATCAGTCACCTCTTCTGGTCTCTCGTCGATTAGCAATACAATTAAAATAACATCCGGGTGATTGACTTCCAGAGATTTGGCAATGCTCTGGAGAATCATGGTTTTACCTGTCCTGGGAGCCGCAACGATTAATCCCCTTTGTCCTTTTCCTATTGGTGTCAGCAAATCCATTACCCGACCGGAAATATTTTCCGGTACAGTTTCCAGGTTTATTTTCTCATCCGGATACAGCGGGGTTAATTTTTCGAATTTCCTATTTTTTCTGAGCATTAATACATACTCAGGATCTTCTGAATTTATCGCTTCAACAGTCAAAAGAGCAAAATATTTCTCCCCACCTTTGGGGGGTCTGACAGAACCGGAAACCGTATCTCCTGTTCTCAAATCAAATTTATTTACCTGGGATGGAGACACATAAATATCTTCGGAACTGGATAAATAAGCATATTCCTGGAAACGTAAAAACCCATACCCATCACTGTGAATTTCAATTACACCCTCTGCAAAGAGTTTTCCGTTTGCACTGGCCTGGGCATTTAAGACATTAAAATAAAGAGAGTTTTTGTCTTTTATATCCACATTCTTCAAATCGAACTCTTTGACTATCTTTTTCAACCCCTCTGCTTTCATCTCTTGTAAATCTTTTAATGAATACATTTTAGCTCCTTTTGCATATAGATTTTATTTAATTATATATTGTTGATGTTTATATTGTTTCAACCTGTTTCATTTCATTCATCAAGCTGAGATTAATAGTGCTTTTTCAATATAATCCAAAATAATATATTTGTTTTGAGCCGATTTTATTGAAAAAGGAATTGCATATAAATCAAACTCTTCTTGAAGTTTTGTGGTTTGATTTAATAAATGCGAATATGATATTTTATCACTTTTTGTTAAAACTGTCAAGATATTATAATTTTTATTTATTATTTTTGATAGAAGTTCAATATCAGAATTCATGAAACCTCTTCGGGAATCTATCAGTATAATAACCAGAGCCACCCGGTCAATTTTTTCAAAAAAGTGATAAATCAACATTTTCACCCGTTGACTTTCTCTTTTTGAAATTTTGGCATAACCATGTCCGGGAAGATCAACAAAGTAAAATTTTTCATTGATTAAATAGTAGTTAATACTTATGGTTTTCCCTGGCTTTGAGCTGGTTCTGGCCAAATTTTTTCGATCACAAAGGGAATTGATAAAGGTAGATTTACCAACATTGGATCGTCCCATAAAAATAACCTTTTGTTTTCTGTCCAGTATAATCTCTTTTTTTTGAAAGGCAGTTCGAAACAATTTTACATCAGTGATATTCATTATTCAGCACCCATTTGTTCGGTGCTACACATTCATTTTGTCGCTTCATTTATTACTACTGTTCCACACCTTTTAAACAATCGATTCCCGCTTTATCTTGTTATTGAATTTTTGAGTTAAAAAAAGGTTTTATTACCTTACTGTTTATATTTTTTATCTTAATGGGTTTTTCCAGAACAATATCCAAAACTTCATCCATATCTTCCACAAGATGAATTTTTATTTCTTCTTTAATATCTAGAGGAATATCTTCGGCAACATCCTTCTCGTTTTCAATCGGAATTATAATATGTTTTATACCGTAACGATGTGCGGCGATGATCTTTTCTTTTATACCTCCGACAGGAAGTACTTTTCCCCTTAGGGTGATCTCACCTGTCATGGCATAATCTGATTCAACCGGAATTCCGGTTAATAGTGAAATGATAGAAACGGAAAGAGGCACACCGGCCGATGGTCCTTCTTTAGGGACAGCACCCTCCGGGATATGCAGGTGAATATTATATCCCTCCAGTTCTTCAGTATCCATATCCATTTCAAAAAGCTTTAACTTGGCATAACTGAATGCAGCTGAAGATGATTCCTTCATGATCTCACCCAGTCTGCCTGTCAGGATCAGATCTCCTTTTCCCCTCAAAAAACGGGATTCGATAATGAGTATATCACCGCCTGACACAGTCCAGGCTAATCCGGTGGCGACTCCGACTTCGTTTTCACTCAGTCTCTTTAACCTGATAAATTTCTGGACGCCTAAAAATTTTTTCAAGTTGGTTTCTTCCAGCATGAATTTCCTGGTTTCCTTATTCTCCTGTTTTGACTCTACGAAATGCCGGGCAATCTTTCTCATAACTATGGCAATTTCTCTCTCAAGATTTCTCACTCCAGCTTCGCGGGTATAGTCATTTATGATCTTCAGAAGGATTTCATCCTTAATCACTATGTTATCAGGATTTAAACCATTCTTTTCAGCTTGTTTTTTTATAAGAAATCCTTTGGCAATATGAAGTTTCTCTCTTTCCGTGTATCCGGGTATCTCAATAACCTCCATTCTGTCTTTTAATGCAGGAGGTATGGGTTCTTCTGTATTGGCAGTCGTAATGAAAAAAACCTGGGATAAGTCAATTTCAAGATCCAGATAATGATCAACAAATTCCGAATTTTGATCCGGGTCCAATACTTCCATCAATGCTGAAGCAGGATCACCCCTGAAATCCGAGCTTAACTTATCCACTTCATCCAGTAAAAAAACAGGATTTATATATTTTGCCTTTTTCAATCCTTTCACAATTTGCCCGGGGTATGAACCGATGTAGGTTCTCCTGTGACCTCTGATTTCAGCTTCGTCTTTCACACCTCCCAATGAAATCCTCACAAATGCACGATTGAGCGCCCGGGCAATTGATTTCGAAAGTGAACTTTTCCCCACTCCCGGGGGGCCGACGAAACATAAAATCTCACCACTTGCTTTTTTCACAAGCTGTCTGACCGCAAGATAATCCAGAATTCTTTCTTTGACCTTAAATAGTCCATAATGATCCTCATCCAGAATAATAGAGGCCTTTTTTATGTCATTGTTTTCAGTTTTTATCCTCTGCCAGGGAATAGAAATTATCCAATCCAGATAATATCTCGAGACCGTGCTCTCGGCAGAATATGGAGGCATCATGGACAGCCGTTCCAGTTCTTCATCTGCTCTCTTTTTTACATAATCAGGCAAATTGGCATTTTTTAATTTTCTTTTATACTCCTCAATATCATTATCCTGGATATCTTCCCGGTTTTTCTTAAATTCAGTTTCCCCGCTGGTTTTCAACTTATAGATTTCCTTTTTCAAGATATTAAAGATTTTTAGCCCCCTCTTGTACACATCCAGTTCTTCCAACAGGGATTGTCTCTGTTTGAGTCCGAGATTTATAACAGAGGCAATGATATCGGCTATCTCTGAAATCTCGTTGGCATGCAATTTGGAAATGATACCGTGAAGTTTTATCTTCTTCAGATTAATATACTCTTCAAAAACCGCTACAATATTTTTTGAAAGTGCATACAGATTCCTTTCCTTGGGAACAATTTGATCCAATACACTTACCTTTACCAGATAATGATCATCTTTTTCAATAAATTGATCGATTCTGCCTCGTTCCAGACCCTGGATAACAACCCTAAAACTTCCATTATTCTGTTCAGCGGATTTTTCAATACGGGCGATGACCCCGATTTGATGGATTTCTTCCGGGCTGGGAATCTCACTTAATTGATTCTTTTGTACTGAAAGAAAAATGAAATGGTCGTATTTATCAATTGAATACTTCAAAGAATTGATGGATTTTTCTCTTCCCACCAGAATCGGAATGATAGTAGAGGGAAAAGTAACCAATTCCCGAAGTGGAATTAGCGGTAAAACATATTCTTTCTTTTTCAGGCTATCCATTTTTTACTTTTTAAAAACCGATTGTCAATCAAGATCTTATCCACTTTATCCTTTTTAGATGGAATTTCAAACATAAGATCCATCATTAGCTCCTCGAAAATTGCTCTCAACCCTCTGGCACCCACATCCCTTCGAATGGCTTCTTTAGTGATCTTCTTTAAAACCTCTGATGAAAATTCTATTTCAACTCCGTCTAACTTAAATAAAAACTGAAACTGTTTGGTTATGGCATTCTTGGGTTCGGTTAAAATTTTTAATAATTGTTCTTCACTTAACTCATCAAGAATACCTGTTACCGGGAATCGGCCAACGAGTTCCGGGATAAGTCCATATTTTATCAGGTCCTCTGTTTCCACAAGGTGAAAAACATCTCTTTTTTCGAAATCGGATTTTTCCTTTTCTGAATTGAATCCAATAATATTTTTTTTCATTCTGGCCATTATCATCTTATCAAGTCCCACAAAAGCACCACCGGCAATAAAAAGAATATTCCGGGTATTTATTTTCAGAAATTCCTGATGAGGATGTTTACGACCTCCAAGGGGAGGAACATTGGCCACTGTGCCCTCCACTATTTTGAGCAAAGCCTGTTGAACACCTTCACCGGACACATCCCTGGTAATTGAGGGATTCTCACTTTTTCGGGATATTTTATCAATCTCATCTATATAAATAATGCCTCTTTCTGCCAGCTCTTTGCTTTCGCCTGCTGACTGATAAAGTTTTAATAAAATGTTTTCAACATCTTCCCCCACATATCCGGCTTCAGTGAGAGTGGTAGCATCAGAAATGGCAAAGGGCACATCCAGTATCCTGGCTAAGGTTTCTGCCAATAAGGTCTTCCCTGTTCCGGTGGGGCCGATCAATAACATATTGCTCTTGTTTATTTCCAATTCGGATATATTATTAAAATGATTGATTCTTTTGTAATGGTTGTAAACACCAACTGCCAATTTCTTTTTTGCCAGATCCTGGCCAATAACATACTGGTCCAGTTTCTTTTTTATTTCTTTGGGAACCAGTATCTTTTGCTTCTTCTCTTCCCGGGTTTTTAGTGGGTCAGGAGAATTAAAAATCAGATTATAAGCGGTTT
Organism: Candidatus Aminicenantota bacterium; assembly: GCA_030639705.1. GTDB lineage: Bacteria > Acidobacteriota > Aminicenantia > UBA2199 > UBA2199 > CAZOWT01. Next base: position 4,894 of record DAOWKX010000113.1, on the reverse strand, counting down.
TGGTACATTCGTCACAGATGTATACATCCGGACCGGCAATGAGTTTAAAGGCACTGGATTGAGGAATGCCACAAAAACTGCATCTGGTTTCTTTTTCTGTATTATGCTTCATTTTTCTTCGATTTTTAACTTCTTTCTTTCTGTTATCACTTCATCTATAATACCATAATCAAGGGCTTCTTTTGAATCCATTATATAATCTCGTTCTATGTCGGTTTCAATCCTCGATATTTTTTGTCCTGTATGCTCTGCCAAAATCTTTATGGTGTTTTCCTTTATTCTTTTTATTTCTTCGGCCTGTATCATTATATCACTTGCCTGTCCCTGGAATCCACCCATGGGCTGATGGATGACAACCTTGGAATTCGGGAGTGAAAAGCGCTTTCCTTTTGAACCAGAGGCTAACAGAATCGCAGACATTGAAGCCGCCTGTCCGATGCATATCGTTACCACATCATTTTTTATGAATCTCATGGTATCGTATATTGCCATTCCCGAACTAATGATACCTCCGGGAGAATTGATATAGAGTGATATGTCTTTTTCCGGATCATCTGCTGCTAAAAAGAGCATCTGTGCAATAATGACATTGGCAATGTTATCATCCAGTGGAGATCCGAAAAATATTATACCATCTTTTAATAAACGGGAATAGATGTCATAGGCTCTTTCAACATTCCCGTTTTGTTCAATAACAACTGGGATTAAAGCCATCTCATACCTCTTTAATCTTTATTTTTTCTTTGATGAAACTCATTACCCTGACTCTTAATAATGACTCTTTCAACCTATCCTTCTCCTGGGAATTCATATAATATTTTCTTACTTCAGCCAGGGGAAAATTATTTTTTTCAGCGATTGATTTATATTCTTTTTCCAATTCATCACTGCTAATGTTAATCTTGAATTCTTTCTGAATTGAATCATGGATCAAGGAAAATTTCACCGACTTTTCAATATCTTTTTTTAAGGCGTCGAGATATTCTTTTTTCTGTTTATCTTCCATGGTTTTCAGAAGGGGAGTATGCTGGGCTTGTATTCGAGCCATTTCCTGATCCACCAGAGTCCGTGGAATAGGAAATTCAATATTCGCAGTCAGGTGGTCAATAATGAGAGAGTTGATTTTATCTTCTTTCTGGCTATTGATATATTGATCATATTCCTTTCTTAGCTTATCTTTAAAGCTTTGTTTATCTTTAAATCCGACGGATTTCACAAATTCATCAGTAAATTCAGGATTTTTCATTTCAAAAATATTCTTAATCACAATAAGATGTTCCAATTCCTTGCCCGCCCATTTTTTCCTTTCATAGTTTGATGGATACTTTTTCTTCAGAACGATTTCATCATTTATCTTTTTTCCCAGAACCTCGTGGTATAGATCCGAAATTTCAAATTCAGTTTCTTTATTCACCACATAACTGGCTTCTTTTTTCTTTATCATTCTCTTGGTATCTGTAAACTGTGATTGGATAACCAGTATGAGTACATCATCCTCTTGAACTGGCCGCTCTTTTACCGGAACCCTTCTTTTATTGCGCTCCAGAACACCCTCAATCTGTTTCTCTTCGTCATATGGTTCTGGTTTCAATTCTTTCGACGAAATTTTTAATTCAATTTTAGAGAGATCCGGTAAGGTTATTTCCGGAAAAACCTCAACCATCACATCGGCATTAAGATCGTTCCCCTCTTCATAGTCAATTTTTTCAATCACGGGATGAGAAACAATTCGTAATGGATCCTCTTGGATCTTTTTATAAACAAAAAATTCGACAACTTTGTTTAGCGCTTCATCAGCAATCACTTTCTTATAACGACTTTTTATTATCTCAATCGGAATATTTCCCTTGCGGAATCCAGGTAATTTTATTTCTGCTGAATATTTTTTTGCCACTTCATCAATTTGCTTGGCAATTTCTTCTTTGGGAACGGTAATACTGAATTTTTCAAAAAGGTCATCTATGGTTTCCTCTTCTGCCATTTCGTTTTGATTGGTTTGATTTCGGTTTTCTTCACTCATGTCCACTACCTGCATTAATCATTCTGATTATTCATTTTATATTCATGAAAAACTGGTTGATCCCTCTACCATCATAAAATTAAACTCCATCAATATCAAAAATGTGGGTCTTTGTCAACCGTGATCGATTCTAAATCCTTCTTTATCTGCTGTATCAGCTCCATTTTTGAATTAAATTTTTTTTCATTTCTAATTTTTTTCTTAAAAAATATTCTAACCTGTTTTCCATATATCATACCGTTGAAATTCAAAATATGAGATTCAATTCCCTTTCCATTTCTATCAAATGTGGGTTTGGATCCAATGTTTGTGACGGAATCATATGTTCGGGACCCAATTTTTACACTGGTCTTAAATACCCCACCCGGTAAAATTAAATTCTCAGCATTTATATTAATGGTTGGAATTCCCATGCTTGTTCCGATTTTATTTCCTCTGGAAACAACTCCATCAATAAAATAACACCGACCTAACATCTGGTTTGCCAGGTCCACTTGACCTTCAGCCAATTTCTTCCTTATCAGGGAACTGGATATTACGGTACCCTTCAAAGATTCCGGCTGGACAATCGTCACATCAAAATGAAGCACCCTTGAAAACGTCTTCAATGACTCAATATCATCACTTCGTTTCACCCCGAACTTAAAATTTTCTCCAACAATGATATGGGCCATTGAAAACTGTCCAATTAAAACTTTCTTTATAAAAGTCAGTCCGTCCATCAGGTAATATCTTTCAAAATCAACAAAGGCAACTCTGTCAACTCCAAGGGCCTCTAATAGTTTCTTTTTCTCTGAATCCGAAATAATCAATCGTTTTTCTTTTTTAAAAAATATTTTCGGATTGGGAGTAAAGGTCAACACAACAGAAACAAGCCTTTTTCTGTTGGCTATGTCAGATAAAGTTTCGACGATTTTCTGATGTCCCAGATGGAAACCATCAAAATTTCCCATAGCAATTGCACTATTTTTTTTATGAAAGCTATTCATGAAATTTCTTTTATCAGTCCTGAACCATCGGACTTTTAATTTCAAACAGTGCTGAATCAGTAACCAGGTTATCATTTTGAAACGGGCGCAGGGGCTTAAAAAAGGTTAAAACAAACAATACCATGAAAATCAGCAGAAACACACGGAATATATTTCTGACTCTCGATTCAGCACCCAACTTCAATTCTTCAAACAGCGCATCATCAAGTTTATCTGTTTTACTCGTTCCCTTCCTCTTTATGATCTGTTTTTTAATCAGGTTATAAAGGCTTTTATATACCTTGTATTCAGTAAATACTCCCTTTTCAACCAGATCCTTGACCGAATTTACACCATTTATATATTTTAAAATATTGGCTTCTGTCTCACTGATTGAGATTTTATCTTCGCTCTGTATTTCTTCCCTGTCTTCCAGGGTAATTTCAATATTCTTGGTTTCAATTGGAATCGGTTCAAAAATCAATTTATCATCGGGGATGAGTTCTTTTATGAACGGCCATTCATCAAGCATCTGTACGCCTTCCATAATGAGATTATCCGTGGCTATGGGATCAATTGTCCTGAGTGAATCATCAAGTGAATTCATTATTTTAAAGTTATATTCACCCTTTTTCCATTTGAAAAGAGACAGAATAACTTCAATAGCCTGATTCTTAAGAGCTTCAGCAATTGTTTCCTTTCCAATCAATCCCATACTTAGGAGTATCTCTCCTATTTTCTGATTGGTTCTTTTCTGGATCACCAGGGCTCTCTGTAACATTTCTTCACTGACCAGGTCTTGTTTAACCAACACATGTCCCACCCGGGTCTCCAATTTTTTAGGAAAAGCATCAACTCCAATTATCAAACCGTTTTCAAATATTAAAGTTATAAATCCATCAGAACTTGTAAAGGTTAAAATGCCTGTCTTTTTCTGTAAAGAAATCAGTTGCAGTATATCCGGGACCTTGAATTCTCTTAACGTTCCTTTAAAAGCCATCTTCACTTCCTCTTAATGTATAAATATTGATTAAAAAATACAATACCACTGCCAGGCCTCCAACAAAATTTAAAAACAGCGGGGGTGATAAAAATACTTTTTCCAGTACATAAGTGTTTAAAATGAAATACCCTAACAAAAAATAAAATAATCCGGTCAGGATAATAAACATCCTATTCTTAGAAGTGAAATTTAATTTTAATCCCGGAATAATAAGAGAAAACAGTAAAACAATAATGGTATTCTTTTTTGTTTTTTTGGACAGTTCTTCTTCTTTTAAAATTTTTGCTTCCAGAAATATGACATCTTTTATCATGAATAATTGATAACAATCATTACATAATTTATAAGACCTGTTTGCGGAAGATTCTTTTATGATTTTAAAACACTTGGAGCAATATGTGCTTTTCCCCACCTGGAAAAATAATCTCGGAATAATAAATATATATCCGATAAAAATCAAAATACAGTAGATTACCGGAAGTGAAAAAAGAGATTGCAAAATGTTTTTAAATAAAAACCAGAAGTTAAATTTTTGTTCGGTGAGATTTAACACCCTTCTCCATAGAAAAATCTGACTCAATTCAATTTCTTTTAACAGCAAGGTATTGTTTTTATATTCATTTATCTCCGGATATCGCTTTGCCCAGGATTTAAAAACCTCGGGATTATTGTTCTTTAAAAGAACCAGGGTGAAATTGTTTAGGGCAATATCACTGGAATCATCAAGTCGCAAAGCCATTCTGAAATATTTGATACTTTCTGTAATATTTTCAAATTTATAGCAAATATTACCCAGAAGGATAAATTTTATTTTATTCCTGAAACTTTCTCCGGTGGATTTTAAAATATCTTCAGCGGTTTCCAGTTGGTTATTTTCATAATATGAGAGAGAGAGCAGAATCT
>DAOWKX010000051.1 GCA_030639705.1 Candidatus Aminicenantota bacterium | reverse complement strand
GGTACCTATCTCAATACTGATATCATCTATGGCTTTTATATCCGCATAACTAAAACTGATTTTATTCAACTCAATGACTTTTTCCATATGAAGTAATTACGTTTTTTCTTGAATTAAGTTCCATCCCATCCGGAAAGTCGGGCCAGAAGCCACCAGAACGCTTTGGCTTTATTACGGCAGCTCTCATAAGTGGTATGACCGGCTTGATCTCCATGATATTGGGGATGTTCAGTGGGAATTCCATTTTCCAGATGTTGTTCACCATTATACCAGCAATCAAGATCAGCAAAATCAAATAAAAATTTATTGTTGGCCTGGCAATACTCTCTGATCTGATTGTTCCGCTGGTATCGATTCGCTTCGGGACTCTGGGCATTACCGGTCATATAGATAAATATGACCTCGGGATACTCTTGCTCCAACTGGGACATCTTATTCAGATAATTCTGAATCTCAGATTCTGAATAGTAATCCAGCTGACAACACCAGGCCCAGAGTGATATGTTCAGCTTAAAATTGGTCAACACCCAGCGGGTCGCATTGAGGCCATAATCACTTTCCCAGTATAGATCCGGAGTGATATAGGTTTCACAATATGACTCCTGCTGAATATACTGTCCGTCCATCAAGGAGATGCCGTCCTGGGCTGCCGGGACCTGGCAATACGATGAATAAAACTTGTATTTGGCATTCTCACCGGATAACAACTGCAATCCCTCGGTAATCTGCCCTCCATGTGAGGTATGGGCATAGTGAATCATCCAGATTTCCTTGTTCTGGGTCAGCCATTCATCCGGAATTTTCGATATATCTGTACAATTGTGATCAATAATAAAAGCCGAAATGGGAATGCCGTTTTCGTTTCCGGTATGACAATGAGAGAGTACAATAAAAAGGACAAACAAAATAATACCATAAGCAAAACGTTTCATCAGACTCTCCTTTTTTATGATTTCAAAATTACCAATATTTATTACCTGTTTTAAAAATCTCCAAAATATTTTTCCATGATGGTCTTTATTTCAATGGCCTTTTCTTCAGAATATTCACATAAATGAACCTCTTCCACAGATGAATCGGTTTTTAAAAAATGAATAATTGTTTCGATGATTATTTTTATCGCCGGCTCCAAAGGATACCCGAAAATTCCGGTCGAGATGGACGGAAGCGATATGGATTTGAGTTTCAACTGTTCAGCCAGTTGAAGCGCTGACAGCACAGCTGAGCGCAATAATTCAGGTTCCTTTTGGTATCCCCCCCTCCAGATGGGTCCGACCGTATGGATGATGGCTTTGAAGGGTAATCGTCCGGCCGTGGTATGGGTGGCATATCCTGTCTTAACCGGCGCCTTTTTTTTGCTTTCCTTTTGAATTTCAGGTCCCCCCCTTCTGGATATTAATCCGGCCACTCCGCCTCCATGGGCCAGTTGTTCATTGGCAGGATTGACAATGGCCTCCACATCTTCTTCGACTATTGAATTTATAATCAAAATAAATTTTCTATGGTTGATCTTTTTTTCAATCAATATCATTTTCAAACCTCTTGAAAATTTTTCCTATCTCCAGCAATAAATCCTTTTCAGAGAATACCTTTTCAATTTCTTCTCCGGAACATATTTTTTCTATCTCAGTATCCTGGAGTATTATCTTTCTGAAACTCTGTTTCTGCATCCAGGAATCGAGGGCATTTCGCTGAACAATATCATAGGCTTTCTGACGGGCCATTCCCTTATCCACCAGCAGGGTTAAGACTTTCTGCGAATAATAGACCTCATGGGTTAAATCAAGATTTCTTCGGATATTGTCTGGATATACATTGAGGTTTTCCATCACCAAGATAATATCTTTTAGCATAAAAGCAGCCGCATGAAAGGAATCCGGAAAGATGACCCTTTCAGCCGAAGAATGAGAGATGTCTCTTTCATGCCATAACACATTGTTTTCAAAGCCAACCGAAAGGTTTCCCCTCAATAGTCTGGCCAAGCCGGATATTCTCTCGCATTTAACAGGATTTCGTTTATGTGGCATTGAAGATGATCCTTTCTGTCCTTTGGTAAAGGGCTCCTCCACTTCCAGCACTTCGGTTCTCTGAAGGTGTCTCACTTCTAAGGCGATTTTTTCAAGGGCCGAGCCCAGGCTGGCAAGGGCATACAATACCTCCATATGCCGGTCCCTCTGGATAATCTGTGAGGACACCCGGCAGGGTTTCAGATTTAATTTCTCCAGCGCCTTTTCCTCTCCCTCCGGGGGGAAATGAATATAGGTTCCCACCGATCCCGATATTTTTCCCACGGAAATGGTGGACTTCGCCCGTTTTAGCCGTTCAATATTTCTGGATATTTCTTCATACCATATCAGGTATTTAATCCCGAAGGTAATGGGTTCGGCATGCACACCATGGGTTCTCCCAATGGCCACCAGGTTTTTATATTCAAAGGCCTTTTGAAGAAGAATCCTTTTGAGAATTTTGGTTTTTTCTATCACCATTTCCAGGGATTCCCGAATCATCAATGAAAGGGCTGTATCCACGATATCATATGAGGTGACTCCTTTGTGAATATAAGCCGAATCTTCTCCCACAAACTCCTCAACAGATGTTAGAAAAGCAATCACATCATGCTGAACTTTCTCTTCAATCTCCAGGACACGCTGAATATCAAATCCGGCTTTTTGTTTAATATTCTGAAAACTGTTCTCCGGAACCTCTCCCCATTCATACCATACTTCAGTAATCGCCAGTTCAACATCCAGCCATGTTCTGAACCGGTTTTCACTGCTCCATATATTTGATATGTCTTTGACTTGGTAGCGATCAATCATCTTGTCTCCTCTTTGTTTTGTTGAATTATACGATATTTCAGTTTTCCGGTAAAGTGGGGTCAATCCGATTTCACTCCCCTTCTCCATGAGGTCTCACCCGGTCAAGCGACTCTGAAACCAGTTCAAGATATTTCTGAAATGTGTAATTTTTTTTACAGAATGCCGTTGCCTTCTTTGCTACCTCCTGGCCTCTCGGAGAAACCGCAATACGGATACCTTCTGCGAGTTGCCTGGGCTCCGGCTCTACCAGGATGGCAATATCTCTGTTCAATGTCTGGGTATGAGTGAACAGGTTGGTGGCAACAACCGGAATTCCACTTTTAAGATAAGAATAAATTTTTAAAGGAATGTTGGTCCCCAGGGTTCTGGGAGAAACCAGAACATCAGATTGTCTCAAATAATAGGGAATTTCACGGGGATTTTTTTGACCTAACAACCGGATCCGACCGGCCATTTTTTTTTCTTCTATGATTTTTTCTAATTTTTCTATCTGATAGGGCTTTCCGCCGATCAATACCAGCGAAAATTCCTCCCCCAGATGTTCCAGGCTATCAATCAGGAGTGGAATTCCCTGATAGGCCTCAAGGGTCCCGGTATACATGATTATTTTTTTCCCTTTCCTACCCAGCTCATCTTTGACAGCCCGGAGTTTTATCCCATCCAGTAACTCAGGAGTATCGTCAATAAAATTTTCAATGAGGGTTAGTTTTCTATTTTCTGTGACCTGGGCGGCATAATTATAAAGTGCCCGGCAAATCACAATAATGGAATCCGCATTGGTTAAGGCTATTTTTTCAGCTTTTCTGACCAATCCAATAATCACCCTTGCTTTGGTGAATTGAAAATTGGTCATCTGTTGAACCAGAGAGGAATGCATATCATAAAGATGAGGGATCCCGGTGATTTTATTAAAAAAAACACCCATTATGTTTCCCTCCTCATGGGTGTGGATCAGATCATATTTTTTCCTGTCCCTGGCCAGCCGGATCGAAACCGCCACAAATAGAAATATATCCAGAATAATCTTGGAAAAGGACGGACCGGTTTTCACTGATTTGATAAAAAAAGGATTCCAGCTCCTGAATATCCGTAGTCCTGCGATGATTTTATTCTTACCGATGGGATAGGTGACCAAATCGACTTCATGGCCCAGCGAGCAGAGGGCTTTAATCCTGAAATATTCGGAAAAAGGTGTCCCCCTGGGCTCAAAAAAAGGCTCAGGGGCGATCATCAATATCTTCATCAGAAAAACCAATACAATCTCTGATAGTATATAAATCCTTATCCAATCCCTCATGATAGATCCTGGCCAGCATCTCAGCCAGTAATCCCAGGGTAATCATTTGAAATCCCACAAAAATAGCCAGCACCGTAAAAAACAACAGGGGCCTGTTGGCCGTTTGATTGAGAAAATATTTCACATAGGTTAAATACAAACCGCTGGCCAACCCAATGACCATCATGAACAGTCCCAGGCTTCCAAAAATCTGCAAGGGGCGGTAGGAAAAGGACAGTAAATATTTCAGGGAGATCAAATCCAGCAGTACCCGCATGGTTCTACCCAGACCGTACTTGGATTTACCATGCTTCCGTTCCCGATGATGAACAGGAATCTCAACTGACCGGATTCCCATTCTTGAGGCAAGGGCAGGAATATACCGGTGCATTTCACCATACAGTTTTAGATTCTCCACCACTTCCCGTTTAAAGCCCCTCAAGGTGCATCCATAATCATGCAATCTTACCCGGGTGATGAATGAAATTAATTTGTTTCCGAAAAAGGAGGGTACTTTCCGGGTCCAGAACTTATCCTTTCTCTTTTGCCGCCAGCCGTTGACAATATCATAACCTTCCAGAACTTTATCCACAATGGTAGGAATATCAGCCGGATCATTCTGTAAGTCAGCATCTATGGTAATAATAACATCCCCTTTTGAAAAGGCAAAACCTGCCGAAATGGCCGCACTCTGACCGAAATTTTTCCGGAAATTCAAAATCTTGACCCGCCTGTCGTTCTTGTGAAGTTCCTCCAGTTTCTGAAACGACTGATCAGTACTGCCATCATTTATAAAAATGATCTCAAAATGATCATAATGATGGTTCAGAGAGTGAATGATCTCTTCATACAGAATTCCCACATTTTCTTCTTCATTGTAAACCGGGATTACAATTGATATGAACATATTCCCCATAAAATCTTCTATCACATTTCATTACTCTTTACAATAGCATAAATTAAAGAACTGCCATTATACCTGCTTTAAAACCGGTTTTCAACCGTTTGCCGGTTCCTTAATTCACTATCAAATCTTTTGCAGGCTGTAGTCGCTATCCCTTTTCACTTTACCCAAAAACGTTTCTCATTTTTTGGAGCTATTTTGCACGTTTGTATCACAAACCATGCAAAATTCAGAATGATGCACTGCATCTTCCCTATATTGCCCATTTTCGATATTGGC
>DAOWKX010000104.1 GCA_030639705.1 Candidatus Aminicenantota bacterium | reverse complement strand
TGGGTGAAGTTTATGGGAAGAGTAATCAGTATCTCATATGAACCCACATTCATCTCCTCTGAAAACAGGCGCATGGTTACTGCCGGGATCACAAATGAGAAAGTAATCGGGAGAAGATTGAAAAAATTTCTCAAACTGGCCTGATTGTACAGAAAAAAAGTTGAAAAGAAAAACCACCCGGTTATTATCAAAAAAATTGATATCACGATATAGGCGATTGGCGTAACGAAATAGCTCCTGAACTCCTTTTTAAAAATATGAATGACCTTGTTCATTTTAGCTCTCCTTGGTTAGTGCTCTGAAAACATTTTCCAGCGATTTGGTTTTAGGATAGAATTTTAACAGGACCCAGTCCTGTTTCTTGATGGCCTGATATATATCAATCCTGACCTGTTCTCCGATCTCACAGTTCAAATTTAAATCCAGAGCATTGATATCATCGGATGGCTCCCGATGGATTGTTGAAACCCCATTCACACCGGATAATATTTCATTGACCTGTTCGAATGGTGCATTTTTTAAGCTCAGATGTAAACTGGTTTCATTTCCGATTGACTGTTTAAGGTCCTGGACACTGCTATCGGCAACTATTTTTCCCCTGTTGATGATCACCACACGGTCGCAGGTTGCTTCTGCTTCACTTAAAATATGTGTGGACATGATTACGGTTTTTTCTTTACCAATTTCTCTAATTATTCCTCTGATTTCGACAATCTGGTTGGGATCAAGGCCTGCGGTCGGTTCATCCATAACCAGTATTTCTGGATTGCCCATCATGGCCTGAGCCAATCCCACCCGTTGTTTATATCCGCGTGAAAGTTCACCCACCGGTTTATGCATCACTTCATTAATCGCACATATGTTTGATAAATCCTTGATGCGTGAATGTTTGTTTCCGCTGCCCAATTGACGGATATCTGCGGTATAGTCCAGATAATCATATACCAGCATCTCAGGATATAATGGTGCATTTTCAGGAAGATATCCCATTAATGATTTAATTTCCTCCGGATTCTGGCTTATTTCTAAATTTTTAACCTTGACCGTACCGGAAGTGGGATTTAAAAAACAGGTTAATATTCGCATGAAGGTGGTTTTACCTGCACCATTGGGTCCTAATAAACCCAGCACCTCTCCTTTTTTGATCTGAAAGCTTATGTGATCCAGGGCGCAAAGTTCGCCGTAATACTTGGTCAGATTTTCAATTTCAATCATGAATATCTCCTTTACGATTAATTAAATTGAAATATTATATCTTTAATTATCATATTTTTCAAGACCAAATTTATCTATAAAACCTCCCATCCATACCAGTTCAATATCGACATTACATTAGCAACAATGGTAATGGTATAAAAGGCGGATTTGCTCTGGCCTAAAATTTCAACCTCATGGGTTCCTTCTTCCAGATATATGAGAGTTGAGCTATTGGCCGCAACCAATCGATTAAGGGTTCCGATAATGACACTTATATGATCGTCTGATTGATTGATGACTTTAAGCATACCTCTATTGTCTTCATCACTGGATTTCCAGAATAAAATTGCCATTACCATACTAACAATGACAATCCCGCCTATAATCAAAATGGGTAGCAATTTACTCTTCTTTTTTTCGGGTCTTTTTGACAGCTGCTGGATAATTCTTTTATCTCTTTGTTTTTCGGTTCTATCAAAACTGCTGAGCGAAAACCAGTATTCGGCATTAACCTTTTTGTAAATCATCGAGTATTCGGCATCAAACTGACTTTCATCAATTTTTATTTCCAAATCCAGCTCAAACATCTTTCTGAGATTTTCCTCAGTTTTATTAATATTATTGATGCTATAGTAAACTCTGGATATATTGAAATAAATTTTAGCTAAAAGATGGTTATCCTGGGTCACGGGAATGGCTTTATTGAAACATTCAAGTGCATCCTGGAATTCGCCATCTCTCAGGAATTGTTCTCCCCGTTCTATCAAAGTCCGGGCTTCAACTGTTTGGCTGGATTCCAGAGCAAAGGCATTTGAAATCAATAAACTCATGAAAATAAAACAGGTAACAACCGCTGTCTTTTGTCTGATCAAAGCACCCATTCGATACTCCTCATTTGACCGAATATCACATATACGAATATAAATGAAATTGGATTAATAAATAATTTAAAATGTATTGCTTTTGAGAATTCTATATAAAATATTTTTTCTTGTCATAACTATTTTTGTTATTGCCATTATTTTTTTCTTTTTTTAAGACCGATACTGGATTTTATTCCGGTGAGAAAGGATTTCCACATCAGATTCAACATGGATTTAGGAACCTCTCTCCTGAAATACATGTTTCCGATTCTTAAAGGCTTACGTCCCCTGGGATTGTTGGACAGTATAATCAGGTTGGCAAAAAAGCTGGCAATTGTTTCTTTCTTGGTATAATTTCTTTTACTCAACAACGAAATTTTTAATCCGTTATAATGAGCTTTCAACCACCCCCTGGACCGATACCTGTTGGCTGAAGCTGAAAAAATAAGTTTATTGAGTGTTCCACTCTCTATATGAATTGCGTCGTTATTAAATAGAGGATTCAATTCGCTAACCTCTATTGATTGTAATGAGCCACTGAAATAAAACCGATCATGCCGGTCCCGAATCGGTATCGTTAATACCGGTTTAAATAGACTTTTCCCCATTAACTTGGCAGTCCCCTGTATCTTTATGGATATATTATCTTTCAATAAAAGAGGATCATTGGTTATATTGGCTATATTTAATTGAATGTCCGAGAAAAAAATCCGGGCTGGTTTTTTTGCCATCTCACCCTGTTCCTCATATACTATATACCCGTTTGACACCCTTACCAGATCTACTCTAATATAAAATTTTAATTGCCGCAACAGCTCCTGAGGAAACTGTTTGGGTCGGTGTGTGATTCGCAAGGGAATTCGCTTATCCCGGTAAAATTCCCAGTGGAACCCACGAATAGAAAGGGTTTCGGATCTGAACCGGGCCATGCTTATGATATCACCAACCTGAACACTATTGAAGTGAAGCCATTTGGCATTGAAACACATTCGGCTTTTTCGGTATCCCAGCTTACGGGAGAAATCAAATTTTTTATGCCTGGGAATAATCTCGACTGTTTTCATCCAGATCTTTGAGAGCGGGGCCGATACTCCCAGTTCCTGGATATGCAGAGAATACATCCTGTCCGGTAAATTTATTTTTAAATCTTTTATTTTGAAATCCAGTGTTTTCAGGTCTAAAATTGAATGGGAATGCTCATTCGGTTTACACAGTATATTTGATTCAACAATAGAAAAATCAAAATCGAATATTCGGGCTTGAGATATTGTTTTCTTCTGCTGAACCATTTCCAGCGAACACTGCTGAAAGCTGAAGGACTTTACGGTGATAGATTCTATTCGAAAGGGAATGGAAATATCTTTTTTTTTATAACCCATGGCTAAGGATGTATCCTGATCTGTCCCGACCGAAGAAAAACATTTAAATCTGGCCTTTTTCAGCACTATTTTATCGATTTTCAAACATTGACTGAAAAGATATCGCACCCAGCCAATCCCTTTCAGCTTCAATAGCGGGATATCCAATTCCCATATGTTTCTATCTTTTTCAGGCTTTACTCTGGGTTCTTCATAAAAGACATTTGATATCAGACGAAACTGCTTCACGGTAACAGACCCGGTAAACAGGTTCACATGAGGAGCTTTATATTCAATATGATATAGACCGGCATGTTTTTGTTCAAACCGTTCAATATGTTTTTTAAAAAGGATTCCCAGATAAATATTGATCATAAAGTGAATCAAAATGATAACAATTGATAAAACACCCAGGCACCAGATGATACAGCCCCATCTTCTTTTTTTTTTTGAATGGGTTATCCTGATATTTGTCGTTCTACACATTTTATTTCAGTTAATCAATGAGTGCTAACCCCCATTTCTCACCAGCAATCTACTGCAATGGCAAATATACCCATGTCTACTGCGTTATGTTCAATCGGCTTTCTCGACGTATTGTCAAATACGCCTGCAAAAGCCTCAATCGCATGCCTTGTATCTATGGACATCTTTGCCATTTCGTAACAATTCCCGGTGAGAAATGCGGG
>DAOWKX010000031.1 GCA_030639705.1 Candidatus Aminicenantota bacterium | reverse complement strand
GGGCCAGGGGTTTCGGGATGAAAATTGTTTACTATGACCGCAATCGGAAAACAGATCTTGAGAAGAAATATGGCCTGGAGTATAAGCGATTCATCGATCTGATTAAGACCAGTGATGTTGTTTCACTTCATATTCCTTACTCCCCGGATGTACATCATTTATTTAACCGGGATGTCTTTGACCTGATGAAGCAGGATGCCATTTTTATCAATGCGGCCAGAGGGCCCCTGATGGATGAGGCCTGTCTGGCTGAAAAATTAGAGAGAAATGAGTTGTTTGGAGCCGGGCTCGATGTTTATGAACATGAACCCCGGATTAATGAAAAACTGAAAACATTGAACAACGCAGTGCTGGTACCCCATATCGGGAGTGCCACTACACGGGCCCGATTAAGCATGGCCATGATGACGGTTGGAAGTGTGAGCAAGGCATTGTCCGGAGAAAAACCCGATTATTTGATACCGGAATGGAAAAGGAAGTGAGATAATACCCAAATAGATGTACGAGTTAAAATCGCAGTATAAAATCACCGGACCTCAGAAGAAAGTTGTGGATCAGGTTGTATCCCGTTTCAAAAATAATTCAGACCGGCAGGTTCTGTTAGGTGTAACCGGCTCGGGAAAAACCTTTACCATGGCTCATGTGATCAAGGAACTGGATTGTCCGGCATTGATTCTTTCCCCTAATAAGACCCTGGCTGCTCAGTTGTATCAGGAATTTAAGGGTTTTTTTCCTGGGAATCGGGTGGGTTATTTTGTCAGTTATTATGATTATTACCTGCCCGAGGCCTATGTACCCCAGAAAAATTTATATATTGCCAAAGAGGTTTCCATCAATCCTGAGCTGGAAAGACTGAGAATCGATGCGGCACGCAATATTTTAGAATCCAGGAATACAATAATCGTCGCCTCGGTATCAGCCATTTACAGCATCGGCTCTCCGGATGACTTTTTTTCACAGAAAGTATCTTATTCGCTTCGGTCACGGGTTGAGCGGGAAGAACTAATCAGGGAATTCATAAATCTGGGTTATCTCCGAACCGAGGGTTTCATTGAAAGCGGACATTTTCGGGTGCGGGGGGATATCATAGAGATATTTCCCACCAGTGAGGAAAATCCGGTCCGTTTTGTTATTGAGGATGCCATTCTGAGAAATATCGAAATTTTTGATGCCGTAACTGCTTCCACATTGGAAATACCCGGAACAACAACGATTTTTCCGGTTTCTTATTTCCATTATAAAAAAAAAAGGGTGGATGAAGCCCTAGATAACATAAAGAGAGACCTGAAGGAACAGATATGCTTTTTTAAAAGCAGAGGTAAACATGAATTTGCAGAGCGGTTGAACGAGAGGACCTTGTGTGATATCGAATTACTGGAACAGTACGGCCACTGCCCGGGAATAGAAAATTATTCGCTGTATTTGACCGGGAGAAAAACGGGGGATCCGCCTTATACACTGCTGGATTTTTTCGGAGATGACTATTTATTAATTATTGATGAATCTCATATTGCCGTACCCCAGTTGAGGGGAATGTATGAGGGAGATCAATCAAGGAAAAAAAAACTGGTGGGGTATGGTTTTCGACTCCCATCAGCCCTTGATAACAGGCCACTGAATTTTCATGAGATCAATTCCAAATTGAGGAAGGTGCTGTATGTGTCTGCCACGCCTTCATTTTATGAGATAAAGGATTCCAATAATCAGGTCAATGAGCTGCTGGTGCGTCCAACCGGATTGTTGGATCCTGAAATTACCATTAAAAAATCGGATTCACCGGTTGACGATATGATCAACGAGCTCCAGAAAGAGATGGATAAAAAAGGTAGGGTGCTTATTACCACGTTGACCAAAAAGATGTCAGAGAAGCTGACTGATTACTTAGCAGTTAAGGGATTCAAGTGCACCTATCTCCATTCGGAAATCAAGCTGCTGGACCGGATAAAGGTCATAAAAAAGCTGAGAATCGGAGATGTTGATATACTGGTGGGGATTAATCTTTTAAGAGAAGGTCTTGACCTTCCAGAAGTTTCACTGGTCGTACTGCTGGATGCGGATCGAGAGGGGTATCTGCGTTCTGAAACATCTCTTATTCAGACCTTTGGCAGGGCAGCCAGAAATGTAAACGGAAGAGTGATTCTTTATATCAAAAAAATGACCGGTTCCTTGAAGAAAGCGATAGATGAATCAAAGAGGAGACGACAGTACCAGATTAACTATAATCAAAAACATCAGATTACCCCCCGGTCTATCACCAAGAAGATTAAAGATTTTTATGATGATGATTACTGGATTCAGAAGAGCCAGGAAGACATTGATGTTGATTTTAAAAGTAAGGAGAATCTGATAAAAGAGATCGAAGAACTCACAAAAGCCATGAAAAAGAAAGCTGAAAATCTTGATTTTAAAACAGCAACAAAATTGAGAGACCGAATTAAATATTTAAAAAATATAATGCTTGAATTGTATTAATAAATAATTACGAATTTCGTATTAACAAACTACCTGAATATCATCTTCCCCAGGAACGGGGTATTAACAGATATTGCTTTTTCCGGACATATCTCCTGACAGCAGTAACATCGAATACATTTATGGTAATCATAACAGGGTTTTTCCTGCTTGTTTCCCTGCACCCAGTTTATGGCCTTGCCCGGGACCGGACATTGCCTCACACAGGAACCGCAGTTTGTACACCGGCTGTAATCGATTATTGGCCTGGAGAGTATTTTGTTTTTTAGAAAAGGAGGAAGGTTTTGAAAGAATGTCAATTTGCGGACGGGCTTCCTTCTGATATTGAAATCCGGCCGGATCAATTTTTTGATGTCATCTCCTAACAATTCAATTTCATCGGGTTTGAAGGTGCCCAGTCCTGCCTCATAGGCGATTTTCATGG
>DAOWKX010000010.1 GCA_030639705.1 Candidatus Aminicenantota bacterium | reverse complement strand
GCTTAATTTATCAGGTAATAGTAAAAAAGAAGATTGTTAAAATTATTAGGATGTGGACTCATTACGAATAATTATTATAATTTTTAAGCAGACCCTCCTTATAGGGAAATCGTTTTTTTTCAATAAGAAAATTTTATATTTAGGTTCCCGTGCACCGGGTCCAGGCACAGTTGGGGCAGGTGGGACATTTTTCATCCGGCAGGATGGCGCCACACATCGGACAGGAAATGGTGTTCAAATCCTGTTTGTTGATGGCTACTTCGCCGACATGCGATTCGAGGGCATGGGCAATGGCATCGGGAATAGACTGAATTAAGGCACCATTGTGAAAGGTGGGTTCCGATCCTCCGATTCCTTTTAATTGATTAACCACCTGATCAGCTGATATACCACTTCTCAATGACAGGGAAGCCAGTCTCCCGATTGCTTCTGCATCGGCCATGGTAGAATATCCACTCTTTCCGATTGAACAGAAGACTTCAAATGGCGTTCCGTTGAAATGCGAAATTGTTATATAGAGCCTTCCCAGTCCGGTGGATATCTTATGAGTGGTAGAGGGGAGGGCATCCGGTCTACTCATGGGCTGGGGTTTATCTTCTTCTTTATTCAGTACCTGAATGGCCCGGCATCCATCGCGATAGACCGTAATTCCTTTAATTTTCATTTTAAATGCTTTCAGATAGGCAGCAGCGACATCGTCTTTTGTGGCTTGGTTTGGAAAGTTGATGGTCTTGGATACGGCACTGTCAACAAATTCCTGAAAGATTTCCTGCATTTTAAGGTGGTTTTCCGGAGTTATATCTTTGGCAGTAACAAAATAATTAGGGTGGGGTTCTCCGGGGTGTTGTTCCTCCCATTTTTGATAGAGTGGATGGTAATCTTTTATCTCACTATCTAAAATTTTTGAGACCATTTTAAATGCAAAGACCGGTTCAATGCTTGATGAACACCCGGCAATTCGAGATATTGTACCTGTTGGTGCAATGGTAAGCAAGGCGGCATTTCTCATTTTTTTTCCCCGGTATATTGATTTGTCAATATTGGGAAAAGATTCCCGTTCTTCCGCCAGCTGTTCAGAGGCATTAACTGCTTCTTTTTTCAAAAATTGAATGATTTTTTTCCCAATTTTTCTGGCTTGCTCGGTATCGTATTTTATTTCCATTTTAATTAACAGGTCGGCAAAACCCATGATTCCCAGCCCGATTCTGCGGTTGGATTTTGCCATTTGTTCGATTTGAGGTAAAGGATAAATATTGACATCAATAACATTGTCCAGGAATCGAACCCCCAGCTTTATGATCTCTCTGAATCGTTCCCAGTCGAATTTATCCTTTTTTGTTGAATTGAAGAAATTGGAAATGTTGATAGAACCGAGATTGCAGGATTCGTAATCGTGTAACGGTTGTTCACCACAGGGATTGGTGGCTCTTATGGGACCCTGAGCCCGGGTTGGATTGTACTTATTAACCTTGTCGATAAATATTAAACCGGGATCGCCATTGCTCCAGGCGGAATCCATGATCAGGTTGAAAATCTCCTGTGGGTCCATGGTTCCGACAATTTTGTTGGTCATGGGATTAACCAGGTTATAGGGCTCTTTTTCTTTTAAAGCTTTGATAAATTTATCAGTGATGGCGACTGAAATATTGAAATTCTGAGCGGTTTTCTCATCCAGCTTCATGGTTATAAACTCTTTAATATCCGGGTGGTCAACCCTTAAAACCCCCATGTTTGCTCCTCTTCTGGTACCCCCTTGTTTGACAGCTTCGGTTCCAGCATCGATGACCTTTAAAAAAGAAACCGGGCCAGACGCAATTCCCTGGGTCTTCCGAACAAAACTGCCCTGAGGTCTAATTCTGGAGAAATCGAATCCTGTGCCTCCCCCTTCTTTATGGACCAGGGCGGCATCTTTAACAGTTTGAAATATATTCTCCAGGGAGTCTTCTATAGGGAGGACAAAACACGCTGAAAGACACATTCCTCTGTCTGCACCGGTTAAGGTCGGTGAATTGGGCATAAAATCTTTTTGAATCATGGCATTGAAAAATTTTCTTTCCCATATTTTTCTGTCCTTTTCGCTTTTTTCAGCACCCGAAATATATTTTACAACTCTTTTAAACAAATCAGCGGGTTTTTTCTCAATCAGTTCGCCTTTTTCATTTTTTTTGAAATAACGGGCGTTTAAAATTTTGAGTGCGTTTGCGGTAAATCCCTCCATATTTTTTCTCCTCAGAATAATGTTGAGTTTTTTTTATTGCGCCGCAACTTTTTTTAATCACTTGAGCCGAATGATTTACTTTTCAAATAGCTTCCGTTTATTTAGTTGCCTAAGTATTTTAAAGCACTATATATGGGGTGTCAAGGTGTTTTAGGAAAAAAAATATTTTTTTCTTG
>DAOWKX010000231.1 GCA_030639705.1 Candidatus Aminicenantota bacterium | reverse complement strand
TACTCGGTGAAAAGTTTTACCCCATACCGTTGATAATTGTTTTTATCAACAATCTATTGATTTATTTCAATATTTCCAATAAAATATTCCTGCGGTTAAAAAACAATTTTCCTATCAGCCAATGGGAGCAAAAGGGGCTTTAATATTAGGAGGTGACAAATGAGGATTTCTTATTCATCTAAGTTCGGATGTATTCTTATTCCTCTAATAATACTCTTTATCGCAGGCTGTGGAAAGTATGCCAACCTATCCTGGACGGAAGTTCTGGAGCGAGGGAAGAAGATTCGTGCTGATTCCAGTATATCTGCGCAAGAACGATTTACTATGGCGGAAGAAACATATCTTATAGCTTTGGATAAGTTGGAAAAAACTTTAGGCCGGGAGCCTGTACGCACCAAGGACATGCGGGAATTATTTGGTGAGATTGAGACTATTCTCCGTACCCAGAACAAACACGCTGAACTTGAGCCAATCCTCAAAAAAAAAATTAATATATATACGAAATATCTTGGGCAGAACAAGATGTTGACAGGTGCTGCCCATGAAAACCTTGGCCATCTGTATAAAAAGTTTGGGAGTAAGCAAGCAGCGACAGATGAATATAGAGAAGCCATGAAAGTTTACCAGAACAATAAGCGGGATAAAGCTGTAGAAAAAATGAGAAAGCTTATCTCTGCACTATGAATTAGAAAAGATTAAAAAAACTTGAAGAATAGAATAGGGACAGCGACCATTTATTTTCTAAACTTTCAACAAATTCCAATTCATAAGTATAATAATTGAGGTCGAAAACAGTCAGGTTTTTTTTCAAACAGAAATATTTTACATTAAATCAAAAGAGATTAGGGATTTTTCCACACCATTGACCATGATGGCAATCTGATGTTTTCCAGGGTAATGCTTGCGTGTGGTCATATCAATAAAGGACTGTTTCCGGGAAATCTTATGCCTGCCCGGCGCATACTCTTTTTCAATGATCTGAAATACCTTTTTGGATATCTTTCCCTTGGCTTTTACATAATGGACAATATACTCCAGGCGAACCCGGCTTTTCTTTTTTTCATTCATACATAAGTCAAAGGAAAACCGGAGATCCTGTCCTATTGAAATCATCTCCTTATCCAGTTTTAATTTTTCAACTTTCATATTGGCCGGATCGCTGAATCCAAACAGAATCAAGGCCCGTTTATTCCCGGCTTTTAACAGAGTGCGGCAGGCATGTTTGACAATTTCATCGGTTTTTGGGGAATGGCCGTACCATCTCTCAAAGATATCCAGGGCCAGATCCGGGTGGTCCTTGGATATATCATTCAAATTATTGGCCACACTGCGGCGGACAAATTCGGATTCATCATCTTTTAGTTTTTCCAGAATGGGCAAGATCAGACCGGGGTCCTTTTTAAATCCGGGTAATCCCATGGCCCAGGGAAGACGAGGTCGGCACCCCTCACTGGCAAAACGGCGGACATTTTTATTTTCATCTTCGGTCAAATCATTCATAAAGGCCATGACCCGCTCCGGATCTTGGGCAATAAAGGGCCGAATAGCCAATTCCGAACTTGAATACCGGGTGAAATGTTTTAGGGCCGGAAGGGATAAATCCCAGTCCTCCATTCCACACAGCTCGACAAAATCGGGCAAAGACAGAGACTCAAAGCCGGTGATCAAAGGAGCGGCCTTTTTTAAAATCTCCAGAGCTTCTGGATATGATTCAGGCAATACTATATGCAAACATTCAGTGGTATGGTGCATCTTTTCCTTTAATTCTTTAGCC
This sequence comes from Candidatus Aminicenantota bacterium, assembly GCA_030639705.1. Taxonomy (GTDB): domain Bacteria; phylum Acidobacteriota; class Aminicenantia; order UBA2199; family UBA2199; genus CAZOWT01. The sequence continues at coordinate 1,561 of DAOWKX010000231.1, read as the reverse complement.
TTAAAACTGGTATCAAACACCAGATTCAAAAACCTCTTTTTATCAAAAACCGGATAAAATTTTGTTAAAGTATCTGCCAACTTATTCATGGAAGCACTGGTGAAAAATTGCTCTTTTAACGGTTCAGCCATGTTCAATCAACTCCAAACTCACCATATCCTGCAGTAACCAATTTGATTTTTTAGATTATTAAAAGATTTTATGGGCATTTATCACACCTCCTTAGATTTTAGTTCTAAATCCGGGTGTTAAAATTTCTCCATGGCCTTTTTTAAAAACTTTTGGGCTTCCTCGGAATACCAGCATTTTATAAAAAAATTCTTTTTCTCATCCCAGTTTTTTTGAATCTCACCCCGAATCACTTCAACCCGGTTTTTTTTGATCATTTTATAAGCCTCCTGAGGCATAATACCCAAGGCAGAAGCTCTTTCCATTGAGGTGGGCAAAACTTCTTCCAGGGATACCATCTGATCAACCATTCCCATTTGAAAAAGTTGTAATGCAGAATAAAACTCACCGGTTTCCATTATCTGCCGGGCAGATCGGACTCCAACCAGCGACCTCAGAATACAATCAGCCAGATAGGGAACCGGAACTCCCAGTTTTATCTCATTCAGCCCCATTAAATTTCGCTCATCTGCTATCACCCGGTAATCGCAGCATAGAGCCAGAATACAGCCTCCGGCAATGGCATGGCCGACAACAGCAGCCACTGTAGGCTTAGGAAATGTATAGAGTGCCAGACACATCTGGTTGAACTTCTGGTAATAGAGTTGAAAATCTTCCTGGGAAAGCTCGATAAGCTGGGGGATATCAAATCCGATGGAAAAAAATTTGTCATTGGAACTGGTCAGAACCATGGCTCTAATCTGATTTTTAAATTTTAAATCCAGAATGGCTTTCAGCAGTTCATCAACCAATTCCAGATTTAAAGCATTGGTAACCCCCCGGTTTAGTTTCACCACAGCCACACTATCTTGATACTCTATCTTAAGCATCTTTACTCCTCCTTATTACCCTACAGAACAGTTTTCAAATACCAGCTTAAAATATCAGATTAAAATTCTATCTCCACAAATTACGATCGAATCGTTCTCCTGTATATTTAATAATAAACAAATTTTTGTCAACTTTAATAAGGGGAACGAAATATGGGGGACGGTAGGTTGAAACGTTGCAATCATTATATTTTTTCTTTAACCCTACCAGGAAGTGAACTAAAAAGTGGAGGTGCTTTTTGTCATTTTAATATCTAATAGAATGGAAGAAGTAAATTTTGCAATGCATGCCCTGTCCCAGCAGAGTTTGATGGGAGAATGGGTTATTTTAAAAATGTAAAGAGTAAAAGTGAAGTGTAAAAGAAATAGGAAAAAATGGACCGGTGCGTGCAAAAGTGTAAATTTTGAAAGAGAGTACTCGGTGCGTAGAAACGTAGAAATAGGAAGGATTAAAAAATCTACTTTTAGTGGAGTACCTACTGGATCAGAAAAATTTATTCAACATATTGCAAAGGAATTGGGAATTTCCTTGACTAGAAGAAAAAAAGGCATACCAAGAAAAT
>DAOWKX010000044.1 GCA_030639705.1 Candidatus Aminicenantota bacterium | reverse complement strand
GGATGGATATAATCAGAAAAAAGGAGATTTTTTAGATGAAATATCATCATATTGGAATTCCCACCCGGACTCCCAGAGAGGGGGAAACTTACCTGGAGAAATTCAGGTTGTATGCCACCGACCATCGGTTAAATCCCTATGGCATCCAGTGGATGCGGTATGAACCGGATTCCCCCCTGCCCGAACTGATAAAAACCGTTTCTCATGTGGCCTTTGAGGTGGAAAACCTGGAACAGGCCCTGGAAGGCAAGGAAGTCATCATTAAACCCAACAGTCCATCCCGGGGTGTGAGGGTGGCATTTATTGTTGAGGATGGTGCACCAATTGAATTTATTGAGTTTATGAAATGAGAAAGCAGGGAAAATTTGATGGCCATTAAGATCAATTCACCTGAAATTATCAAAGCTGCCGGTAATATACCTAAGGTTATTGAGGAATATTTCGGACGTATTAATACCAAGACATCAGATATCAGTATTGCCCGGATGATAAGCCCGGCAGGCTGGACCGAACCGGGTCAGAGACCGGATTTTGATGAATATACAGTTGTATTAAAGGGAATACTCCAGGTGAAAACCCGGAATAAAACTTTCAGTATCCGGAGCGGAGAAGCCATTATGGTGAAGGCCGGGGAGTGGGTCCAGTATAGTTCTCCGGAGAAGGGTGGCTCTGAATACCTGGCAGTCTGTGTGCCGGCATTTTCACCGGATACGGTTCACCGGGACATAGAAAAATAAAAACATGTTTTGGCAGGAGGGAAAACAATGAAGCGAATGTATTTTATGCTAGCTTTTTTTGGTTTTGTGGTTCCATATTATTTTTTTATTCGATTTATTTTAAATTTTGGTTTTGACCTGATGGAGATGGGAAACCAGTTGTTTGCCAGCGATATCTCCACCTGCTTTGCCGTTGATCTTATCGTTGTAGCAGTGGTCTTCCTGATATTTTCCTACTTCAACAGCCGAAGAATGGGAATGAAAAGGTGGTGGATCTATCTGGTTGCTACCCTTGTGGCAGGACCGTCCTTTTCCATCCCTTTTTATTTGGGCGTCAGAGAAAAATATCAGTAAGATTCAGTACAAAATTGATGAATGATTTGGTCAGACGCTATTTATATGTTCCATTTTCAGAAATAAACATATTGCATCATTATCCTTATACCATTTCCGATAGAAAACTCTATCAGCTGAGTGAAGATCAAAATAGCGACAGGTGGGTGCTCCGAGTTCATGAAATAGAATTTTAAGAAAGAGACAAGGAGAAAAAATGAAAAAAATTGTTCTGTTTGCCTATAACGGTGAAATCATGTGCTTTTCTCATGTGATGCTGTATGCGCTTGATTTCTTTCAAAAGGGCTATGAGGTGAATGTGATCATCGAGGGATCGGCCACCAGGCTCATCAAGGATTTGGCGGTTCCGGATGCCCCGTTTCATGCATTGTATTCGGAAGTCCGGAAAAATCAGCTGATCGGCGGGATATGTCAGGCCTGTTCATCCAAAATGGGAACCCTCGGAGAGGCCCGCAAACAGGGATTACCGATTGTCGGTGAGTTGAATGGTCACCCCTCGTTGGAACGGTATGTGAAAGCCGGATTCAGGATTTTTACGTTTTAGGCTCAAGTCTGGAATTCTATGATAAAAACCGAAAAATTGTATTACAGAGATATCAACAAGACTGAGTTTGAAGCCAGAGTTCTTGAAGTCAAAGAGGAAAAAAAGGGCTATCGAGTTGTTCTGGATAAAACCTGTTTTTTCCCTGAAGGCGGGGGGCAACCGGCAGATAAAGGCTGGATCAACGGCATCCCGGTTCTGGATGTAAAGACAGAGAGAGAGACCATTTATCATTATCTGACCGAGGATCCCGGCACCGGAGTGGCAAAGGGAAAAATTGATCTCCAGTGGCGAATTGATTTTATGCAGCAGCATACCGGCCAGCATATTATTTCCGGGGCCCTCTGGAAGGTGGGCAAGTACAAAACTGTATCGGTCCATATGGGCAGCGATCATACAACCATTGAAATTGATTGTGGTGAAATCTTAGAAGACGATTTGGCTAAGGTTGAAAATCTGGCCAACCGGGTGATCAACAATAACCTGCCCATCGATTTTATCCTGACCGATGAAAAAGGGATTACCCGGTATGATTTACGTAAACCCTGCCTGATTGAAGGGGAAATACGCCTGGTTCAGATTGGTGATTTTGATTGTGTCGGGTGCGGAGGTCTTCATTTTGCGAGTACTGGACCGGTGGGATTGGTGAAATGTGTGAGTGCTGAAAAAATCCGGGGTCATGCCCGACTTTCCTGGAAAATCGGACAGAGGGCTTTTAAGGACTATTGGGAAAAGGATAAGATTATTTCCGAACTGAGACCCATCCTGGGCACCCGGGAAGGTTCATTTGTTCAGAAAATCAATACCCTCAATGAGGAAGGAATTATTCTTAAAAGAAAAAACAATCTATTGATCAGCCGCCTGGCTGATATGATTGCTCAGAACCTGTATCAGAATCAAAGGGAGCAAACACGGTCAGGCTATGGTATTATCACCGAGTCCTGGAGTGATGAAGATGATGATCTGATAAAAGAGACCTCGAAGAATCTTTTAAAACGAAAAAATATATTGATATGTTTGGTGAATATAAAAAAAGAAAAGGTTCAGTGGATTATTGGATGTTCTGAAGATGTGCGATTTCCGTTTGATGAATATAAATCTGGTCTGATGGCTCAAATAGAGGGGAAGGGCGGCGGTCGCCATCCCCTGTGGCAGGGAACCGGCCAAAAACCCGAAAAATTAGATCAGTTTTTATCTAAATTCAGAGATCTGGTTATTGATT
>DAOWKX010000127.1 GCA_030639705.1 Candidatus Aminicenantota bacterium | reverse complement strand
CGGTTAAATTATCTGATTCATAAATATAACATACCGGATTTTGAACTCTTTAAACCATGATGCCTTGAAGATTTTTGGTTCATCATAATTTAAAAAAAGTAAAAAAAGCTGATTTAATTCCTACTATCAGATAAAATAGTGAAATAAGATAAATAAGGTCAGAGGAAGAATCGTGGAGAAGAAGAAAGTGAGATTGGATCTCGAACTTGTAAAAAGAGGACTGGCGCCCGCCAGAGAGAAAGCGCAGTCACTGATCATGGCAGGAGAAGTACTGGTTGACGGTCAGGTGGAAATCAAATCCGATAGGAAAATATCCCGGCAATGTGAGATTGTTATTAAAAGACGATACCCTTATGTATCTCGAGCCGCTTTCAAGATAAAAAAGGCGTTTGAAGCATTTCACATTGAGGGCAAGGGTCTGAAAGTTCTGGATATTGGTATTTCAACAGGTGGATTTTCGGATTACATGTTACAACAGGCAGTTGATTTTATTGTTGGTGTTGATGTCAATATTGACCAGGTGGATTACAACCTGAGAGCGAATGAACGGCTCAGATTATTAAAAAAGAATGCCCGTTATTTAAAACAAGCTGATCTGGAATTTCAGCCTGATTTAATCACCATTGATGTTTCATTTATTTCAATCACCAAGATTATTCCGGCTCTGGTTGTTTTTCCCGAGGCCAAAATATTAGCACTGATAAAACCCCAATTTGAATCAGATAAATCGGATGTAAGTAAGGGAGGGGTGATGACAGATAAAAAGGTGATTGCCAGCACGATTATCAGGGTAAAACATGATCTCGAACAATTCAATTTTTCAATAACCGGATTTATTCCAGCGGGGATCAAAGGGAAAAAGGGAAACCAGGAATATTTTTTTCAACTGGAATACGGGAAAAAAAATACCATTAGTGATAAAATAATAAGTTATGAAATTGAGGTATAAAAAGGCAGCTTTGGTTGTGAAACCACATAAAGATGTGGTTTCATATTTGAAAAAAACCATAAGAATTTTAAAGAAACTCAAGATCGATTTTATTCTCGAAGATGGGGCCGCTCAACTGTTAGGTTTAAAAAGCGATGTCACCAGAGAAAGAATCGCAGACCAGGCAGAGATTATTATATTAATTGGGGGTGACGGTACTTTATTATCTGTTGCCGGACAGGCTCTTGATCATAATATTCCCATTGCCGGTTTTAATCTGGGATCATTAGGCTTTTTAACCGAGCTGGGCAAAGATACGCTTGAAAGAAGTTTAATTGAAATTTTTACCGATAAAATAAAAACAACAGAGCGAAAATTATTGGAGATTCATTTTAAGGAAAACAGAAATATTGCTCTGAATGATGTTGTGGTCAATAAAGGTTATATTGCCAGGATCATTAGCTTATTGCTCATGATTGATAAGCAGGAGGTTGCAGAAATAAGAGCCGATGGGATCATTATCTCAACTCCCACTGGTTCTACTGCCTATTCACTGTCTGCCGGTGGTCCGATTGTTGCCCCGGAAGTCAATGGTATTGTGATTACTCCATTGTGCCCCCATTCCTTAACCTTAAGACCTTTTGTCGTGCCTGATTCATCAGAGATCAGGGTGAAGCTGATTTCCAGGTCGAGAAAAGTATATATGACCATGGATGGTCAGCGGGCTATGCCGATTTCTACCAATGAATATTTTGATGTAAAGATCTTTCATAAAAAATTAAAATTAATCACTTCCAAAGATATGAATTATTTTAAGCTGCTCTATGAAAAATTAAACTGGGCGCTGTGATAATGTTAGTCATATGGGCGAAATTTATCGCCTTACTCATTCTGGTTTATATTTTTGGAACCCAGGTCACCAAGAGCGCGGATATAATTGCCGAAAAAAAGAATCTGGCCAGAGCCTTTATGGGTGTTGTCTTTATCTCAATGATTACCTCATTTCCGGAATTATTTACGGGAATTTCAGCTGCCGCAATCGTTGAGTCGGCAGACCTGGCAGTTGGTGAAATCATCGGCAGCTGTGTTTTTAATCTGTTTATTATTGCCATTATTGATGTCATATTCAGAAAAAAGAATTTTTATATCAATCGAAAAAAAGGCGATATTTTTCCATTTGGATTCAGTTTTATAATGGTTGGTTTATTGACTCTGGGACTGTCTCTAAACCTCTCACAGAAAATTCTGAATGTGGGGGTTTTCTCAATTATTATTTTTATATTTTATATTGTTTTTTTAAGAATTCTTTTTAAAGAACGTAAGATTACGGTTAAAAATGAAATATATGAAGATAAAAATCTCAAAGCTGAAATTGTTAAGTTTGTTATTTCGGCCCTCATTATTATCGGAATTGGAATTTACCTGCCGGTGGTGGGTAAAGAAATCGCTCAGGTAATGAATTGGAGTGAATCTTTTGTGGGAGTGATTTTTCTTGCCTTTGTTACTTCGTTTCCTGAATTAGTGGTTTCAATATCTGCGGCCAGAATCGGTGCTTTTGATATGTTTATAGGAAATATTGCCGGTAGTAATCTATTTAATATCGCTATCATTTTTATAGTGGATATTTTTTATTTAAAAGGAATCATATTGAGTGATGCATCTCCCATAAATGTAAGCTGCGGAATCATCGCTATGATAATGAATTTTATTGTATTTTTTGCTCTGGTTCGAAGTTCAAGATATAAAATATTAAATTTGGTATCAATAAATGCCATATTGCTTATAATTTTGTACATATTAAATTTCATTGTATTATTTTAAAGCCAGAAAACAGGCAGAAAGGGGTTTTTGCTGAAGGGATAGCTGATTAAAAATTTTGTCATTATAAAATAAAAATGATACACTTTAACCCTGAGGTAAAATGAAATGAAAAAGGTTAGCTGGATGATTTTATTTTTTCTTATTTCCTCCTTTATCGTATCACAAAATAATCAAAATCAATTTGATCGAGGTATTATTTACTATTTAATGAAAGACACCAAATTGGCCAGGGAATATCTAAATTTGTTTTTTTACCAAAAATCCAGTTTTCAATTGCGAAACGGATTTAGATTATTACTGGAAGCCAAATATTGGAATGCGACCACAAAATTTAAGGATTATCTGGGAATTGACCACCGGTCACAGATTGGCCTGGTTGGGATTGCTTTGTCCACTGTAAATATGAAGAACACCGCGACAATTGAAAATCTTAAACGGGCAATTCGATTAAATCCCCGATTCCCATCTGCTTACGCCTGCCTGGGTATGGAATATATAAAGAAGAAAAATTTTCCTGTTTCGGAAGGTTATTTTAAAAAGGCATTGAGATATTCTAATATTCCTGAATATAAAATACTTTTAGCAAATTTGTATTTAAAGATTAATAAACCGAAAATGGCATTGCAGCTCATGAAAAGCGAAGCGGAAAATTATCCCAAGAATTTTCATTATAATTTTTTGACTGCCCAAGCCTATTATAAATTAGATCAATTTGAATCAACCAGGGAATATATTGAAAAAGCCCTTGCAATTCAGCCAAAGAGCCCTGAAGCCAAACTCCTTCAAGCACAACATCTTATGTCCCTGAAGAAATATACCAAAGCCAAATCGATTCTAATGGATTTTAAATTCGAATCATACAATGAGGATTATGTGAAAACTCTTGGCCATACTCTACTGGAATTAAAAGACAGAAGGGCATTAAATTATCTCTATGAGTTTTTTTCAAAAAAAGAATGGGATAAAGATATTAACCGATTGATGGGTCTGTATTTTCTCAAACAAATCAAAAAATCCAATATTCAAAACTGGATTTACAGATCAATATTAAGTGGAAATGAAATTGAGCTGTTAAAACAGTTGTTCCCGGATAGTTATCAGTTTCCTGAATATCAATATCTTTCATTTTTTGGTGTAAAGCAAATAAAATGGATCTCCGATACCACAGTTTTGGTTATCGCGACCTTGAAAAGCGGGGCCCGGGAAAAAATATTTTTCATTGATACTGAAAAGATGAAGATCATAAGGGCCTTGAGTTATCAGGGAAGTTTTCAGAATTTTTTTAGGTCAAAAATATCAAAGAATATCATTTTCTCCACCGTCGCCGCTGTCAATGAGAGAGTTTATCTGTATGCCATTGAAATAAACGGCAATCGTTTTAGTTTGAGACCTGCGTCTCGTCGCTCATTAAAAATGGCAGCGGTTCTTGTGGGATTCAATCAACAGGGTGACAAGGTTTATATAACCGATCGAAATATTACTTCACTGGCATTTGAATCTCCATTTTCTATTGTATCCATTTATGGTAAAAAGAAACTGGTTTATCCGGTTTATCCTTTTCCGATATATCAATATGATTTTAACAGGAAAACTATTTTTCAATTAAAGATAAATAACCAGTTAGATCAACTGGAGAACATACCCATCAGGAATATTCAAAAATATGCCATTGTTTGTCGCGCCTATCAAAATAACTCACAGATTAGTGATTTAATCCAGAGAGGTCAGAAATTTGACCTGACCTCTTCAAAAGTGATAAAAGTTCATTTTGATAAAGATTTGTCAGCCTTTATTATTTACCTTTCAGATTTAAAGAATGCCTTTCAGGCATTGATATATGATGAATTGAAAAATCGAGTAGAAAGGGTTGACGGAACCATGTTTCTGGGAAAAGAGAGATATGCTGCGGTTGAAATCTGCCACTTTAATCCCAGACGAAAAGAGATATTTATATTAACCAAGGATAAAAAAAGAGATCTTATCGAATTTAATTATGCATCTTATCTTTATAGTATGCTTGCCAAGGATGTGAATGATTTTTGTAAAAATCCAAGGGAAAAAATGATTGTGGTTTTGACAGAAAGAAGTAATAATATATTCTATAAAGATACAAACCTGGAGCTCATTTTTCGCCAGCCATTTATCAAAAATAAAATTACCTCCAGGCGGAATTTAAATAAAATTTGCAACTGTCAGAGTAATGACCGAATTTGTTTTACTACAAATAATGGTGAAAGAGTCCGAATGGATGATCAATATAAGTTTCATTATCAGGGTGTGTCACTGAAAAATGCCCTTCACGATATTTCACCCGCTTATGATAAAGTATCTGTTTTCGTTAATGGAAGATTGTTTGTTATCGATTGGGCTAAATAAAACTGAATCCTGTGGGAATAGCCGGAGAGTTCAAGAGGGTTAAACTGTTTTCGGGAATAATATTTAAGGATATTCTGGTGTGCAATCAGGTGAAAGAACGGTTAGAAGATGCATTTTCTCAGGTTGATTATGAGTCCGAAACCATACCCTTTGATTCAACTGTATATTATGACGATGAAATGGGAACCCCTCTGTTTCGAAAATTTTTTTCTTTTGAACAACTCATTTTTCCCCAGGAATTACCCGCCAAAAAGCGATTTACCAACCAATTGGAAAAAGAATTTTCTGTTAAAAATAAAAGGATGATTAATATTGATCCGGGTTATTTATCGGAAGCAAATGTGATTATTGCCACAACCAAAAATTATTTTCACCGGGTGCCTTTAGAAGATGGTATTTATGCTCACATGGAATATGTTATAAAGAAAAAAAAGATTGTTCCTCTGGAATGGACCTATCCTGATTTCAGGAAGAAAGAATATTTGCATTTCTTTGAATACATTAGAATTCTATATAAACAAAAGAATGAATCTTTTT
>DAOWKX010000071.1 GCA_030639705.1 Candidatus Aminicenantota bacterium | reverse complement strand
TTAAATCATGCATCGCTTTGGATAGATTTGCGTCGGGGGTTTCAATAAGAAGGTGATAATGGTTACTCATCAACACATATACCTGGATTTTTAATCTGTGTCGTTCTACTGTTTGTTCTAGCTTTTCTAGGAATTTCTTCCTGTCCAAGTCTCTACGGAAAATGTTTTCTCTACGATGTCCCCTGGAAACAACATGATAAAAGGCATGTTCATATTCAATCCGAATTGGCCTAGCCATAAATTTATTTTAACACAAAATGAATTTTAAATCTTTATTCTTTAGACCTGACCCCGCTTATTTGCCAGTAGAGACAGTAGATATTAAGGCGGTCATTAGCATATAGTTTTATTTCTTTTTTTTGATTTAACCGGTCAAGAGAACACTCTCTATCAAATTGACAATAATGTTGACATTCCACACAATTTGTTTGGAATTTTGGATCCAGTTGTACTATTTTTCTAATCTCTGCTTTTCTTTTTGTTTCAAATTGTTCCTGACTTTTTTTAGCTTTTTTTTCTTTAATACCTAAATATATATAAAATACAATTAAAAAGACTAAACCCAATATATAAGGATAAAGCAGAAATTTTGACTCGATGATAATTCTGAAAATTCCCATTCCCAGAAGATTGGTTATAACAACTATTCCTATATCTGCAACCGTTACGTGATTGAGGTAAGCTACTTTGGTGAAGAACCAGAATGAAAAGACGTATAAGATAATGACTGCTGAACTCTGAACAAAGAATAGAATAACTAAGGGAATTGGAAGTGCGAGAAATGAACAGATTACCATTTTTTTTACATCCCTTGGCAAATTAAATATGATATGACCTACATTAAGTATATTTGCCAAAAAAATGCCTGCCAGAGAAGTTAGAACATGGGTAAAATAGAAGAGAACAGCGAAAAATAAATAAATTTTTACATTCATTGATTATCAAATATTGAATGAATATTAATTTAATTTTTCAACAGTCATATTATAATCCATTAATTTAATAAATCAATATAATCCAAATCCACCGTCACTGTCCCTATTTTTACTATTTTTTAGGGGCGCATTTTTCTGGTAATTAACAGGAATGTATGTTAATATTAAAAACGAATCGTTTGATTACTGGATACAAAATAAAGCCAAAACGAAATGGATCATATATGCAGGATATTGAAATAGTCGGTGCCACCAAACATAATCTAAAAAATATTAATTTAAAAATTCCCAAAAAAAAAATAATTACCATAACCGGTGTATCGGGTTCCGGGAAATCATCCCTTGCCTATGATACGATTTTTCAGGAGGGTCAGAGAAAGTATCTGGAATCCCTTTCCATATATGCCAGACAATTTATAAAATCCATGGAAAAACCGGATGTGGGTTATATCAAGGGGATTTCCCCTACCATTTCCATAGACCAGAAACATTCATCCTATTATTTTAATTCCACAGTGGGAACCATTTCTGACCTGAGTCAATATCTCAGGCTTTTATTTGCCAAAGTGGGAGAAGCCCAATGTCCGGAATGCGGACGAAGGATTGAAACTTTTTCTCAGAAAAAGATTCTGGAGTTTATTTTAGATCATTTTATTGGAAAAGAACTTCAGGTAATGGCTCCGGTTGTAAAGAACAGGAAAGGAATTTATAAGGTGCTGTTTGAAAGATATTTAAAAAGGGGATTCTTGAAAACCATGCTAGATGGAGAAATATATGAACTGGATTCAGTACCCCCATTAAACAGAAATGTGGTCCATAATATTGAAATTGTTATTGACGTGCTGGAAGTCGGGGAAAAAAATCTATCCCAGCTCAGTGAAAGTATATCTCTGGCCATTGCCGAAGGTGATGGTGAGATTAAATTGATTTCAGATGGCAAGGAATATTTTTTGTCCGATCGCCTGTTTTGCTCGTATTGCAACCTATCATTAAAAGAACCCCAACCAGCCAGTTTTTCCTTTATGTCTCCACTGGGATATTGTATTAATTGCAGAGGGATCGGCATCCTTGAGGGGAACAATCCATGCCCTGATTGTAGAGGAAGTGGTCTGAACAAAGAAGCACTGGCTTTTTATTTCAGAGGAAAAAATATCTTTGAATACGGGGAAATGGAGATCAGTGATCTGTTGGGTTTTTTTACCAAAGTCAGCTTGAATGAAAGAGAGCAGAAAATCCTGGCACAGATTTATCCACATATTATTCAACGACTGGAATCTTTTGTTCGCTTAAATCTGGACTATTTATCATTAAACAGAAAAGTAAATTCACTATCAGGCGGTGAATTGCAGCGAACCCGCCTGGTTTCACAGATTGGCTTCGGATTGAGTGGGATTATATATATTCTTGATGAACCTTCAATTGGAATGCATATGGCTGAACAGAATAATCTGGTCGAGATCCTGAGACAGCTGAAGAAGAGGGACAATACGATTATTGTGGTGGAGCATGATGAAAATACCATTAGATCTTCGGATTATATTGTTGATCTGGGCCCAGGAGCCGGGGAAAAAGGTGGTTATTTGATCTATTCTGGATGGTTCAGTGATTTTTCTAATTGTTCAATCTCACTTACTGCAGATTATATGTTCAATCGAAAAAAAATAGTCTTGGATAAAAAATACCAGCCGGATTTGAAAAAATGCATTACCATCAGGGAAGTTTCGATCAATAACCTACACAAACAAAATGTAAGATTACCACTCAATGTCTTAACTGTGGTCACCGGAGTATCGGGATCAGGTAAAAGTTCACTGATTATTGATGCGGTTTTTCCCATAATAAAGAGCCGACTCGAAAAACAGGAAT
>DAOWKX010000131.1 GCA_030639705.1 Candidatus Aminicenantota bacterium | reverse complement strand
GAGAGTCAGGTCAGGAAGGGCGTTACAAATGAAATCCGCGGCAATTGCGGATTCTCTACCTTCCCAATTTCTGATGCCTTTTTCAGCGAATATCATAAATATTATAAAGAAGAATATGATATTAAACTGGACTGGAGAGACATCAATGGGTTTTTTAAACGCCTCGGTGAAAAGGGAATAGCTCTCAATTACGCCACTTTACTGGGCCATGGAAACTTGAGGGGAGAAGTTGTTGGATATTATGACCGTCCTCCGACCGAAAAAGAAATACGTCGGATGAGAAAAAAGATCCGGGAAAATTTAAATTCCGGTGCACTGGGAATGTCAAGCGGCCTCGAATATGCACCTGGAAGCTATGCAGATACCAGAGAGCTCATCGAACTGTGTCATGAGGTTGCCCGGTTCCGGGGCATCTATGCCACCCATATGAGAGATGAAGGGGACAAACTGCTGGAATCCATGGAAGAAGCAATTCAAATCTCCAAAAAAACAGGTGTGAGTTTACAAATTTCTCATTTAAAAGTTGCATATCAAAGAAATTGGCCGAAAATAGATGATGCAATAACAAAAATCGAGTCTGCTGCGAAAGAAGGAATTAACATTTTAGCGGACAGGTACCCCTATGTGGCCGGTTCCACCGGCCTAAGCTATTTTTTTCCTCTCTGGTCAAAACAAGGTATCACAAAAGAGTTTATTGCCAGGCTAAAAGACCCGAATTTAGATTCTAAAATTCGCAATCATTTGAAAGAACAGGAAAAAAAGCTTGGTTCCTGGGATAAAGTTCTGATAAGTTCGGTTTTTACTGAAAAAAACAAAACCTTTGAAGGAAAAAATATTCTCGAGGCTGCCGGGGAAATCCGGAAGGAGCCTTATGAATTCATACGGGATTTACTTATTGAAGAAGAGAATCGCGTTGCTATGATTTTGTTCTTTGCCAGCGAAGAAAACCTGAAACGGATCCTGGCTCATCCCCTTGTGGTTATCGGTGCCGATGGGGAGGCAGTTGCCCCTTACGGTTTACTGGGCAAGGGAAAACCCCACCCGCGATACTACGGCACATTCACCCGGATTCTGGGCAGGTATGCCCGGAATGAAAAAATATTTAGCTTGGGGCAGGCCATTAAAAAAATGACCTCTCTGACTGCTCAAAAATTCGGATTAAAACATAGAGGACAGATAAAGGAAAATTATTTTGCCGATGTGGTGATCTTTAATCCGGATAAGGTTTCAGATCAGGCAACCTGGGAAAAGCCAAAACAATATCCCCTGGGAATCGAATGGGTGGTTGTAAACGGAAAAATTATTATCCAAAACGGTGAACATACCGGAAGTCTGCCAGGAAGAATACTGAAAAAATCAACAGTCTGAATATAAGAAATATTTATTCTATGATTCGAATTTTTTAAAAAGAAGTGTTCCGTTGGTTCCGCCGAACCCAAAGGAATTGGATAATGCATACCCAATTTCTTTTTTAATACCCTTATTTGGAGTGTAATTCAGATCGCAATCCTCATCAGGGAATTCATAATTTATGGTCGGAGGAACAAAGGAGTCGAATATTGAAAGTGCGGTGAAAATGGCTTCGGCACCTCCGGTAGCACCTAACATATGCCCGGTCATGGATTTTGTAGAACTGATACTCAATTTATAGGCGTAATCACCAAACAATCTCTTGACCGCATGAGTTTCATATTTGTCATTCAGGGGAGTTGATGTCCCATGAGCATTGATATAATCAACCTGTTCTTTTTCAATACCCGCACGATCCATGGCTATTTTCATCGATCGATACGCTCCATCTGCTTCCGGATCAGGGGCAGTCATGTGGTAGGCATCACCGGTAAAACCATACCCCACTATTTCTGCATATATCTTGGCTCCTCGCTTTATGGCATGTTCCAGATCTTCAAGTAGTAGAATAGCTGCACCTTCTGCAACCACAAAGCCATCCCTCTCTTTATCAAAAGGACGGCTGGCCTTTTCCGGTTCGTGATTTCTGGAAGACAGGGCTCGCATCACTGAAAAACCGGCAATACCCAGAGGTGTTATGGGATATTCGGCTCCTCCAGCTAACATCACATCCGCCTCTCCCATCTGAACAATTTTATAAGAATCTCCGACAGAATGAGTGCTGGTGGCACAGGCCGTCACATTGGCCAGATTGGGCCCTTTTAATCCATATTTGATTGAAATCTGGCCGGTCGCCAGGTTTGCAATTGAAGACGGTAAAAAGAAAGGAGAAATTCTGGAAAAACCTCTTTCCAGCAAAGTTCGGTGATTGATCTCGATTGAATATATTCCGCCTATTCCAGATCCAACATAAACACCAGCTCTTTCATTATTTAAAGTATCCAGCTTTAATTGACTGTCTTTTATTGCTTCTTCGGCAGCTAGTAGAGCAAACTGGATAAAGGGATCAATTTTTCTTAACTCCTTCCTGTCAAAATATTCATATGGATCATAATCTCTGACTTCTCCAGCAATCTGGGAATAATACCCCTCCGGATCAAATCTGGTGATTCTGCGGATTCCTGTTTTACCATTTTTGATGGACTCCCAACTTTCCGGAACCGATTTGCCAACAGGAGATATAATTCCGAGACCGGTAACCACCACCCGTCTAAGATTGATAGATTTATTGACAAAATCCATTATTTATTGTGTTTTGGAAAGAATAAAATCCACAGCCGCTCCAATGGTCGATAATTGTTCTGCTTCCTCTTCGGGAATTTTAAGATCAAATTCATCTTCCAGAGCCATGATCAATTCGACCTGATCCAATGAATCTGCACCCAGATCCTCAACAAATTTGGCATCAATCGTTATCTGATCTTCTCCAACATTCAATTTTTCTGAAACAACGCCCTTAACTTTTGATAAAATTTCTTCTTTAGTCATATAATCCTCCTTTTTAGGTTACGAGTCCTCCGGACACATTAATGACAGTTCCGGTAATATATGAAGCTGAAGACGATAACAGAAAATACACAGCTTCAGCAACATCATCAGGGGTACCTGCTCTTTTTAACGGTATCTGGGATAAATAAGCCTCTTTGACTTTATCCGACAGTTTTTCAGTCATCTCGGTCATGATAAATCCCGGGGCAACAGCATTAACAGTGATATTCCTTCCTCCTAACTCTCTGGCCATTGACTTGGTTAAGGCAATAACGCCGGCCTTGGAGGACGCATAATTGGCCTGACCGGCTGTTCCGATGATACCGCTTATCGAGGCAATGTTAACAATTCTACCGAACCGCTGCTTCATCATCTCCTTGGCCGCAAAATGAGAACACAGGAAAGCCCCTTTCAAATTGATATTCAATACCGTATCCCATTCCTCTTCAGACATTCTTATGGAAAGATTATCTCGAGTTACACCCGCATTATTTACTAAAAAATCAACTGTTCCTAACTCTTCAACCGTTGTTTTAACCAGCTGTTGGACATCATCTGACTTTGAAACATCTGATTTCAGAGGGATGGATTTCACGCCCAGCGCTTCAAGTTCCCGAGCTGTTTGTCGGGCTTCATCAAACATCACATCGGAAACAACAACATTGATTCCTTCTTTAGCCAAGCACAATGCAATCCCTTTTCCAATACCTCTGGCAGCTCCGGTTACAATAGCGTTCTTATTTTTATCAGCCATATTTGAGCTCCTTGAATACTTTCTGCATTTTTTCGATCTCCAGGGAAATTTTACCTAATACATTTTCTTCAATAAAACGTTTGCTCAGGTGGATGGCATTTTCTATGGCTTTGGCACTCGAACGACCGTGCCCGATAATCACAATTCCATCCACTCCCAGTAATAGTGCGCCGCCATACTCCTGATAGTCCAGCTTGTTTTTTATTCTTCTGAGAGAGCTTTTTAAAAAGAAAAATCCGATTTTTGACAGAATGTTAGACATGATTTCTCTCTTTAACATGGACTGCATCACATCAACAACCCCCTCAGCCACCTTCAGGGTCACATTGCCGGTAAATCCATCGGTTACAATTAAATCAGCTTCACCGAGATAAGCTTCTCTCCCCTCGATATTACCCATAAAATTGATGTCCATGGCTTTTAACAGGGTATTGGTCATTTTGACAACTTCAGTCCCCTTCACTTCCTCTTCACCGATACTCATCAGACCGATTTTGGGGTTCTGGATACCCTGGACAGATTCCAAATAGACCTTGCCCATCAGAGCAAATTGAACCAGATTTTTGGGTTTTGAATCCACATTGGCCCCTACGTCAACCAGCAGTGAATTTCCCTTGAGGGTGGGTATCATGATTGCCAGCGCCGGCCTTTCAATACTTTTAAGCGGGCCCAGAACCGTTTTGGCAAGCGCCATCACTGCTCCGGTGTTTCCTGCCGATACCATGGCCTGGGCTTTTTTTTGTTTTACCAGATCCAGAGCTTTCTTTATCGATGTTTTTTCCCGCTTTCGCCAGTAGGAAAAAAAATGCTCCCGCATTGAAATTTCTTCAAGCGCATCAATAATCTCAATCTTATCTTCAAAATTAACATTTAGCTTTCGAAACTCTTTCTTGATCTCCTTTTCCTTTCCCACTAAAATAATTCCAAAATCCTTATTATCTTTGATGTATTCTACCACGCCTTTGATGATAATCTCAGGTGCATTATCCCCACCCATAGCATCGATTGCCACCTTGATATCTTCCATTAATTAATCTTCCTCGCCTTTAATAACCTGCTTATCATCGTAGTAACCGCAATTCTTACAGATTCGATGAGGGTATTTTGGTTCTTTACACTGGGGACAAACAGATAATCCCTCAACTTTCAAAGCATGATGTGACCTTCTCTTGTTTTTCCTTTGATGAGAATGTCGTCTTTTGGGAAGTGCCATTTTTACCTCTTTAATTTATCCAGTAGTAAATTCAATTCTTTAAATGAATTATCACATTTACATTCTTCACGATTTAAGTCAACACCACAGATAGGACATAAGCCCTTACAATTTTCATTACAGAGGGGGTTGTAGGGGATAAAAAAATTGATTTGCTCGATGAGTATTTTATCAAGATCAATCTTTTCGTCTTCAAAGAAAACATATTCCATATCTTCATCGCTTAAATGAAGGTTATTGACTTCTACCAGGTTTACCGGAAATAATATGACATCAAAGTTAGAATCGACTTCCATTTCAAAATTTTCCAGACATCGCACACATCGAAGAGAAACCATCGTCTTGATTGTTCCCTTCACCTTAATATGATCCCCGCTCGGTACAAGGAAAACATCATAATGAAGATTATCAAAAAAATAACCTCCTTCTTCGATCAAGTATTCATTATCCATCTCTAAATGATTGTTTAAAGATAAACCTTCTTCGGTTATTTTATTTACATCTATTAACATCTTCTCACCTGTAATGATTATTCCTCACTAAGAATAGCTTTTTATTTATCATATTTTTTCACCAAAGTCAAGAAATCCCGGCCTGAACATTTAGTCATTCACCTCCATTCCTCTCATGGAATGAGGCCCAACGTTTGTAATCAACACTCTTTTAAACTCCCCAACCGATGAGCGTGAAACAAAATTAACAACCCTGTAACTTTCAGTCCTTCCAATTACCTCATCTGCCTTTTTCGGATTTCTCTGGGTAATGAGAACGTCAACCGGTTTCCCGATA
Source organism: Candidatus Aminicenantota bacterium (assembly GCA_030639705.1). GTDB lineage: Bacteria > Acidobacteriota > Aminicenantia > UBA2199 > UBA2199 > CAZOWT01. Next base: position 2,959 of record DAOWKX010000131.1, on the reverse strand, counting down.
TATGTCTTATTATTCTTCACCTGAATCTCTTGTTGAAGTATTTGCAATCGGCGCAACCTTTCCTTATTTACTTCAATTCCGGTCTTATCTGGATCTAAAAAGGATTTTGTGAATTGTCTCGGTGAATAGAGAAACGAAAATAGTGATTCATATTCTACTTTCTTGATCAAGGACATGGTTAATTCAAAATCTCTTTCAGTTTCACCCGGGAATCCCACGATAAAATCAGAACTGAATTTCATTCCGGGTATTTTTCTCTTGAACCGATTGACAATCTTCAAATAATCCTGCCGGGTATAGGTTCTATTCATTTTTTTCAAAATCCGGGTGGATCCTGATTGGGCAGGAAAATGAATGTGCCTGGCAATTTTATCGAATCGCGCCATCACCTTAATCATATCATCGGTGAAATACCCTGGATAAGAGGTGATGAAACGTATCCATTTGACATCAGTCTTTTCTGCCAGAGCTGCTAAAAGATCGGTAAATGTGAACCCTTCGCTTTTATCTTCCCAGCTATTCACATTTTGTCCCAGAAGAATGATTTCCTTATATCCCATATTTGACAGATACTCTGCTTCTTCCATAATGTTTTGAAATGGCCTGTATTTTTCTCTCCCCCGGGTAAAAGGTACAATACAATAGGAACAAAAATTATTACATCCTTCCATTATGGAAACATAACCGGAGACCCGGCTCTCCCGGGATCCCATATCCGGGCATAGTTCTTTCCATTCTTTTGAAAATCCGGCAAACACATCTCTCTTATCTCCCTTTATAATGCGATCAACAGCCAAATGTATTTTGAAATACTGATGGGTTCCCAGGATGAAATCAACCGCTGAACATCGTTTTAAAATATTATCCTTTTCTGATTGAGCCACACAACCGGCAACAATAATTTTTTTATCAGAGGAAATTCTTCCGATATAAGAATAAATCTTATCCTGAGCCTTCTCCCTGACAGCACAGCTGTTAATGATAACAATATCCGCATCTGCTTCACTCTGGCAATGATGTATTCCCCGGGATTCCAGAATATACCGCATTTTTTCAGAATCATTAACATTCATCTGGCATCCGTAGGTTTTAATAAAAAACTTCATTGCTATCCTCTTCATTTACTCATTTTAAATTCTTAAAAATTACCTTGTATATTTATTTCCAATATTTATCTGCTAAATAATTATTGGAAATTATTTTACAACCCAAATTTACCACTGTTTTCCATAATCGTCAAAGTCTATTATAAAATAAGGACAAAAAAAATAAATTGTCTCTGTCCCTACTTTTTTTTTCTGGTATAATTCCTTTTTGGAGGTAATATTAAAAAGAAAATGATAAAAAAAATTTTTCAAGGTTTTCTCTTGGCTTTAGTTTCTATTTTTTTAAACTACTGTTCTGACAATTCACAGGAGGCTGAAAAAATAGCCGAATTGTATGCCCATTATGACGACAATTTTAAAACTTTTTTATCCCAAGCCCAACAGGAAATGGGTAAAGAAATCATCAAATATGAAATCATTGATACGGATTTACTACCAAAAAAAGTCACCATTACCGGCAATCATTATGAACTGGGCTACCTAATTGGTTTAATCGGGAAAAAATACAATCACTTATTAATAAGACCAACTTCCCAAAATCAGGAGATCAACCAGAAAATCATCCAGATGTACCAGAACATTTATCCCCAGTATCTTGAAAAAGCACGGGGCGTGGCCGAAGCTTACGGGTTGACAATTGATGATATCGATTTCAGATATCTTGAGCATGATTTTTATACAGGTTTGTGGTGTAGATTGTTTCGTTACCCGGAATTTGTGAATCTGACCGGTTTTTCTTCATCCAATACCAACTGCAGTGTGGTCTCCTATTTTTTAGAGACCCAAAACAGGCACATCATTGGCCGGAATTTCGACAATCAATCCGAAAGACCTCATTTCCTTGTCATTACAAAACTCGATGGGGTATACAAAACCATTGGCAATGCCTGTTATGCACTGCATCATTGGATCTGTGATGGAATTAATGAACAAGGGCTGTTTATCGGTGTGGCTACAAATGAAAATCCTTCAAAATATATCGATTATAGGGACGATAGATACCCTGATAAACCGGCAGTTCAGGTTATCCATATGCATCGAATCATTCTAGAAACCTGTGCCTCTGTCAATGATGCACTGGACATTATCGGAAAAATGACGGTATGGTTTCCTGTAGAAGTAAACCACTTCTTGATTGCCGATGCGACTGGTAATTCTGTGGTGGTGGAGTTTGATGGCGATAAAAATATGGTGACGTTTCCCAGAAAACATCCTTACCACGTTCTGACTAACACTGCCCTCCAGGAGGGTATTGATTTTGTCATCAGTCAGTGCTGGAGATACAGTACGGCAATAAATCTATTATCTTCTGGAATCAATGGTATTGGTGAATTATTTGAGGTTATGAGAAAAATACAATTCATCTCGGGTGACGCCAGAACTTTATGGACGGGAATGTATGATCTTTCAAAAAAAGAAATGGATGTCCGCTTCAAGGAAGAAAATTATGGGATCATCCATATCGCCAATTTTCAAAACTGATAAACAAAGAACATCAAAATTTACACTCTTGCACGCACCGGTCCAATTTTCTCTCTTTATGGAATGTATGTTAATTTAGCGTGAGGGAATTTCTTCTTAAGCGTGCCCCGGAGAGAGTGAAGAATGTCTGAGCGATTGAGGACCGGAGCTAAAAATTGAGCACAATTTTTATCGTTAGCGAAGAAGATATTCCCGGAAGCGATACAGAAAATATTTTTTAAAAACGATTAGAGTTTATTTGTCCATATATTGATGTAAAAATAAAAGTGTTTGTTTCCAGGATTTTATGCTCCAGTGTAATTCAGCTTTTCGTGTACCACCATTAAATGCCCGATAAGTGCCTGGAATAAAATCCGGAATAAATACCTGAT
>DAOWKX010000181.1 GCA_030639705.1 Candidatus Aminicenantota bacterium | reverse complement strand
TCAAATCGCCACATCGACATCGCCAATCTTGAAAACAAGTGTGGCACATAGAAAAAGCCGTTCACCGCTTATAATCAAAACAATTAGATGCGGCCTTTGACGGGGACCTAGCCAAACGAGCGAATCAGCACCGCTCAAAGATCATAGAGACTGAACGACCTCTCAGCGCCCAAGAAGGAATACGAGGCGCCGAATATCTTCCAGCACCAGGATTGCATCTTGATGTTTAAATTCGTCCAAAATTTTCAGTGCCTTTTCTTCGAACTGGCCGCGATACTTTGACCCGGTCAGCAGTGCAACAAAGTTAATTTCCTTGATTTTTTTTTCCTTCAGAGAATCCGGGACTTCCCCATCCAGTATCTTCTGAGCTAAAAATCGAATCATTGCTGTTTTTCCAACCCCGCTTTCACCCACCAATAATAAATTTGAACGGGACTGAGATATCAACACTTCCACCATTTGACGGAGCTCTTTGAAACGCGAAATGATTTGTTCGTTACACTGAAGCATCAATTCGGTTATATCATAAAAAATATCATTTTTAGCTGATTCAACTTTTTGCCTGTTTTTCTCCATTTCCTCTTTAATGGTTTTTACTTTTTCAGCAACTTTTTTATTCTGGGTAAGATTGAGAACCTTCACATAGGCATTGTGAGCCAATTCATAATTCTCTTCTTTAAAATAAATATCTCCCAGAATTTTATACCCATCAGGATAATAGGGAAATAACAGAATGAATTTATGCAATAGCCGTTTCAAGTCAAATATGCGATTAAGCTCAAGCAAATTCCTCATCTGCACCAGAAATAGCAGCGGCAAATTCAATTCCTCAATTGAAACCGACTTTAAAAGATTATAACTGACCACAAAATGCCTTTTTTGACTGTATAAATAAACATTCTCAATCAATTCACAGTATTTGGACAATATATTCTCTTTCACCTGAATCCGGTTCTTTATTTTTTTTGCATTTCTAAAATTAAAATTTAATAAAAGAAACTCAAAGACTTTATTATCCAGCTTCTGGTCTTTAATCCCAATTGATTTGCGGGTAATAAGATCCCTGTATTCCAATTTATCGTCCGAAATTTCCCATAAAAACAAACAGGAATCATTCTTATGGATGAGAAAAGGGGATAATGGAAGATTCATCTCTGAATTGGAAAATATAATTTCAATTTTTTCCTGTTTTTCCCCGGCACTGATTTTACTCTTTTTTGAAGAAGAGACTCCCCCTTCTCGGATCAGTTGATCATCAGAAACAATATCTTTGATAACCAAACCCTTTATTTTCTGGTCAAATATCTTAAAAAAATTCTCAATCCAGAATTTATATTCCGTGTAAATATCTCTCTTTCCTTTATTGTCCCCGAAAAAATCACGATTTCTATAATACTCCGCTATATTGTCAATAATAAAAATAAAGGTCTGGCGTTCTGTTTTGGTAAAACTAAATAACTGGGTATTAAATTTATTCAAATAGGAACTGATATTCTTCATCATCATAACCGGATTTTGGTTGACAAAAAAACTTTCCTCACCCGGAATAAAATTTCTTTTATGATAATAATTTTCCGCTTTCACCAAGCCATCCAGGATATTGACAAGGTAATAGGTTAAATCCTCGGAATTCTTTTTATTTAAATGAAATTTATCAGTATCCAATCCTGGAAATAATATATTTAAAATAGATTGTATATTCTTTAATTGATTAAATTGGATATTCATTTTTTCCATTCTAAATTTAAATCACAGATAATTAACAGATATTATTCCGGGTTTCAAATTTATCGATCATACTCACTGTTACTTTCAACGCCAACGCAATCAACAACCAATTCAGACTCGCGCTACCGGTTTTATTATATCTTTTTACAATATTTTTGTCAACGACATAAAAATGAATAAAATTGATTTTTCTCTTGATGTTTGATATACTTTTTTGTGAATTCCTATGGATACAATCATCGATTTCCTGAACAATAATCCCAAAGTCAAACTTGTTATCTTCATTCTTATTGCAATTGTTGTATTAAAAATTATTTATGAAATTTTAAAAGTAACAAAAGTCATAAATATTCAGGACAAATCGGTTGTTGATACCCTATATTCAATTTTATTTAAAAAATCTTATCTGATAAAACAGGCCAAGCTGGCTTTAAAACAGGGTATGTTTGCCAGAGCCGGAAAAATTTTTGAAGAAATTGGTGATTATAAAAAAGCACTGAAAGTATATAATGAAGGCAATGAATATAACCTGATGGGGGATCTCTATTTAAAACTGAACAAAGAAACCCAAGCCATTGAAGTATATAAAAACAGTGGCAACCTGGATGGAATTATTAAACTCTATATAAAAAGAAAAAACATCGAAGCCGCAGGAAACCTGCTGGAAAACAACAATCGATTTCAGGAAGCTGCGGAGTTATATTACAATTATGAACGGTATGAAAGGGCAGCACAAATATATGAAAAAAAGGGATTTTATAAAAAAGCAGCTTATATTTACGAAAAATCCGGTAATTTAAAAAAAGCAGCCCAGAATTTTGAAAAATGGTATTTATCCAATACCGATACTGCAGTTGGTTATCAGAATCTGAACCAGCTCGACGGCGACCTCTACAAAGCAGTTGAATTGTATATCGAAATCGATAAAACCGAACATGCTTATGAACTGCTAAAGAAACATAACAAATTTGAAAAGGCCGCAGAGCTTGCCATTAAGATTGGAAAACTGGAAGAGGCAGCTCAATTTTTTGAAAAAGCACAGCTCCCCATTAAAGCAGCTGAAATTTATGAAAAAACCAATCAAATAAAAATCGCCTATCAGCTGAGAGGTGAGGATGCTTTTGCCAGAGGTGATACCCGCCAAGCTGCTGAATTGTATCTTAAAGGTGAAGATTATACCCGGGCAGCAGAATTATTTGAGTGGGACAGTGATCATGAGAAAGCAGCTTATTGCTATTTTATGAACCAGAACTATCTCTCTGCGGCAGATAATTATTTAAAAGCATCCAATGAAGAGGAAGCAGCTAAAATGTTTGAGCTGGGCAAAGAATGGAAGAATGCAGCGGAAATTTCACTGAAGTATAAAAAATATCAAAAAGCCGGTGAATTGTTCGAAAAGGCCGGAGATCATTACAATGCCGGGATTTCATTCCTTAGGGTGGATGATGACCGGAGGGCCTTGGCCAATTTTCAAAAAGTAAAAGATAGTTCTCCGGATTTCGAGTCTGCCGTCACTCAAATGGCAAAACTGTTTCTTAAAAATAGGAAACCGCAACTGGTCATTGAAAAAATCGGAAAATTATTACAGGATCAACCCATCACCAAATCAAATTTGGAATGGTACTATGCATTAGGCCAGGCATATGAAAATGCCGGAAATTTCAAAAAAGCCTTTGAAATTTATCAGGGAATTCTGACTGAAGACTATTCCTTTAGAGATATTCACCAAAAGTTACAGGAAGTTGAAAAATTAATGAAAAAGTACAAAGAGATGGAGATGGTTTCAGAAAATTCATCCCAGCGCTATAAAATGTTGAAAAAAGTCGGAGAGGGAGGTATGGGCGTCGTCTTTAAAGCAGAAGATACGGTTCTTCAAAGAATAGTTGCCTTAAAAATCCTCAATGCCAGTTTGATTAAAGATAAGGTCAGTCTAGAGCGATTTTATACAGAAGCCCGGTCCACTGCATCTCTTTCTCACCCCAACATCGTTACGGTTTATGATGTGGGACAAATAAACGAAGACCATTTTATCTCCATGGAATTTATTGAAGGCGAAAACTTCATGTCATTGATCAGGAAAAAGAAAATTTTTACCATTCCTCAGATTCTATTTATTGCTATTAAAATATTAAAAGCACTTGATTATTCCCATCGAAAGGGTATTACCCATAGAGACATAAAACCCCATAATATTATGATAACCCGTCAAAAGGAAATAAAAATCATGGATTTTGGCCTAGCAGTAATACGGGGAGATTTCAAAAAGGGAGAAACCGGGATTATCACAGGTACACCCTATTACATGTCCCCCGAACAAATCCAAGGGATTAAAATTGACCACCGAACCGACATCTACTCAACTGGGGCAACATTATTTCATTTAATAACCGGAAAGGTTCCCTTCAAAGGAGAAAATATTTTTTATCAACATTTATTCGACCCTGTTTCCTCAATAAAAGAGTTGAGAAGCGATGTCCCGGAAAAAATTGAAGAAATTATAATAAAATGTATGGAGAAAAAGAGAGAAGACAGATATCAGAGTGCTCAGGAAATATTAAATGAAATAAAACAAATCACACTGTAGGAGAAAACAGAAAATGGATTTTTCTTTAAATGAAGAACAGTTAGAATTAAAAGAGTTAACCCATCAATTTGCAGTCAAAGAAATAAGACCTGTTGCTGCAGAATATGATGAAAAAAATGAGTTCCCTATAGAGGTAATGAAGAAGGCCTCGGAAATTGGATTTCTCACCTCCGGAATTCCGGTTGAGTATGGTGGAACCGGTTTTTCTAATCTTGATAACGCCATTACCTGTGAGGAATTGGCCTGGGGATGTGCAGGAATGTACACATCGATTATGGCCAATACTCTGGCTATTACACCCATTGCCCTTTACGGAACAGATGAACAAAAAAAGGAATTTTTAACGCCTTTAACAAAAGAAATGAAATTTGCCTGTTTCGCACTGACAGAACGGGAAGCTGGCTCAGACAATACCGCCATTAAAACCACTGCTGTTAAGGATGGAGACAACTATATTTTGAATGGTTCCAAGACATTTATCACCAATGCTGGCGTTTCCAGTCTGGGTGTATTTTTTGCTTCAACAGACAAAACACGGGGTGCCAGGGGATTGACAGCCTTTATCATTCCCATGGATCTGCCCGGAATAAGTGTGGGAAAACATGAAAACAAAATGGGGCATCGGGCTTCTAATACTGCGGAAATTTACTTAGACGACGTGAAAGTGCCCGCGAAAAATGTCCTGAAAAGAGAAGGATTCGGATTCATCATCGCACTCAAAACCCTGGACTATGCCAGACCAGCAGTTGGCGCCGGAGGAATTGGCGTTGCCAGAGCCGCCTATGAAGAAGCATTGAAATATGCTCAGGAGCGGATTCAATTCGGTAAGCCTATTGCTCATTTTCAGCACAATGCCTTCAAACTTGCTGATATGGCTACTGGAATCGACTCGGCTCGCTTACTGGTCTACCGTTCCGCCTGGATGTTAGACAACAACTTAAAAGCATCGAAAGAATCTGCAATGGCAAAAATTGTGGCCACCGACGTGGCTATGAAAGTAACCATTGAAGCTGTTCAAATATTCGGAGGCTACGGTTATATGAAAGAATATCCGGTTGAAAAAATGATGCGAGACGCAAAACTCCTGCAGATATATGAAGGCACAAATGAAATCCAGCGTTATGTCATATCACTGGAAATATTAGGATCAATGAAAAAATAGGCAGTACAATGAACCGCTGTTTTGATGCCATTGTTGTGGGAGGCGGTATCATTGGCCTTTCTTCAGCATACCAGCTGTCCCAAAAAGGACTCAAAGTTGGAGTCATTGAAAAGAATTTTCCCGGTTTCGGTTCCACTACCCGCTGTATCGGAGGGATCAGACAGCAATTCTCCACCGAAGCATCGATCAAACTCATGAAGGAAAGTGTCAGCCAGTTTCAACAAATGGAAGAGATATTTGGTTTTTCGGTTGATTTCTATCAGGGAGGATATCTTTTTTTAGCCTACAGTCAGGATAACCTGGACTCATTTATTAAAGTGTCTCATTTGCAAAAATCTCTGGGTCTCGACATCCGGCTTTTATCGGTGGCAGAGTGTTTGGAAATCGTACCCTGTTTAAATCAAGAGAATCTTATGGGAGGAGTGTATTCACCAGATGATGGACAGGCCTATCCATTTAAAGTGGTTGAAGGATATATCCAGGAAATCAAAAAGAATAACTCCTCTATTCTCACCTTCCTTGAAGTCTCGGATATTATGATCGAAAAAAATAAGGTAATGGGCGTTATTCTTGGAACCGGAGAAAAACTGTATTCTGATATCGTGTTGAATGCGGCCGGACCTTGGGCCGGTGAAATCAGCAAAATGGCGGGATTGGAACTCCCAATTTTCCCTGAAAAGCATGAGGCTTTTATTACCGATAGACAGGAACACCTTTTTAACACAATGATCGTGGACTATCGTTCGGATGGATGTTATTTTCAACAACTGGTAAATGGACAGGTCATCGGCTGTTACACCCCGGTACCGAATCAACCCGGAACCGAGGTCAATGCATCCCGGAAATTCCTGATTGAGATGTCCAAGCGAACGGTCCGCTTAATTCCGGAACTGAAAAAGGCAAATGTACTCAGGCACTGGGGAGGCAGCTATTCAATGACTCCCGATGGCAGTCCTTTCATTGATAAAACCGATATAAACGGATTCTACATTGCTGCGGGCATGTCCGGACATGGATTTATGTTTTCACCAGCCATCGGTAAATTCATTTCTGATATAATCATCGATGACCAATACCCCTTTCATTGGGATGAATTTAAAATCCATAGAGATTGTTCCCGTACAGAACTCATGAAATAACCAAAATATTACATGAAAATACATCTGATAATCTTAATTCTGGGTGCTATCATGATTATAGAAGGTATGCCCTATTTTCTATTTCCCAATAAATTGAAAAAAATACTTCTGGAAATCTCAAACCTGGATATAAAAATATTAAGAATTTTAGGATTGATTTTCATGTCAATAGGTCTGGTGATGATTTATATAGTGAGATCAAAAATATGTCAATAAAAATTGATGGAAATCAGTTGACCCTGGATGAATTTTACAGGATTGCTAAAAAGAAAACCAGAGTCGAGCTCTCCACTCAGGCAGTGCCCAAGATCAGAGCCGCCAGACAGGTTGTGGAAAAATTTATGAAATCCGATAAAGCATATTATGGAATCAATACCGGTTTCGGAGCCCTGGCCGCCAAGAAAATCGATAATAAAGACCTGATCGAATTGCAAAAAAACTTAATAGAAAGCCATACTGCCGGTGTCGGGGAATTCTTACCCGATGATATTGTTCGGGGGATTATACTATTGAGGGCCAATGTACTGGCAAAGGGAAACAGCGGTGTGCGCCTGAAACTAATTCAGCCCCTTCTGGACATGCTCAACCACAACATTTTACCATTTATTCCATCAAAAGGGTCAGTGGGGGCCTCGGGTGACCTGGTTCCTCTGGCACATCTGGCCTATACCCTGATCGGAAGAGGTGAGGTTCAATTCAGGGGAAAGAAGATAAAATCATCTGCTGCTTTTAAAGCGGCCGGATTATCTCCTGTTCGTCTCAGAGAAAAAGAAGGTTTGGCTTTAATCAACGGAACCCAGGTCATGACTTCCATCGGTATTTTTAACCTGCTGGATGCTGAAAAATTGATCAAAATTGCCGACATTGCCGGAGCCATTACCTTTGAAGCCCAGCTGGGGGATCCATCTCCTTTTTATGATGAAATTCAACATGCAAGGCCGTACGAAGGACAGATAAAGACCGGCAGAAATATACTCAAATTGATAAAAAATTCACCGCTATGGATTTCCCATCAGGGGGAAAAGAAAGTACAGGATGCCTATTCGATTCGCTGTATTCCTCAGGTTCACGGCGCTATCAGAGACACCCTGAGCCATGTACGGAAAACCCTGGAAATTGAGGTTAATTCGGCCACAGAAAATCCCCTGATTTTTCCGGAAAAAAAAATGATTTTATCCGGCGGCAATTTCCATGGTGAACCGGTTGCCTTTGTAATGGATTTCTTATCCATCGTTATCACCGAGTTGGGCAACATGTCCGAGAGGCGAATCGATCGCCTGGTGAATCCCTGTTCCAACATGGGCCTACCTCCATTCCTCATCCAAAATGACGGACTCAACTCCGGATTCATGATTGCCCACATTACAGCTACCTCCCTGACCTCTGAAAACCGAACCCTAGCCCATCCTTCATCAGTGGATAACATTCCCACCTCTGCCAATCAGGAAGATCACGTCAGCATGGGAACCATCGGGGCACGTACCGCCCGGGAAATCATCCAGAATGTGAAATACATTTTGGCCATCGAATTGATAGTGGGTCTTCAGGCACTGGACTTCTATGAGATGAGAACCTCAAAAATTCTGGAAAAAATAAAGGCCCAGGTGAGACAGAAAGTTCCTTTTCTGGAAAAGGATTCCCGGCTCGATCTGTACTTCAAAGAAATCGTTGACATGATCGATAATGATTCCCTGTTAAATATCGTAAAAGACCTGCAATGATTTTTATAATTCGAATCTTAAGATTTTTAATCATCGCAGCCGTTGTTTACTTTTTATTCAGACTTCTTTGGAAAGGGGACCTCTTCGGTTTTCTTAAAAGAAAAAAAAGATCCGGATCCCCCAAACCGCTGGAAGAGATGAAAAAAGATCCGGTTTGCGGAACCTATATCCCGGAAAGCCAGGCCCTTAAACTGAACTGGAAAAAAGAAACCTATTTCTTCTGCTCGGAAGAGTGCAAACAAAAATTCCAGAAACTCCATAAATAATAATACTATCAATTCTTAACGGCCACGGTGGTTTTCGGGTTTCATCTTTAATTTGGCTGAAATGAGTTCATCGTGGGACAGGCGGAGCAGATCGGCCAGCTTATGAACCATATAATCCTCAAACTGATCAAAGATGCCATCCGCATAAATAATTCTCCAAAATCGCTCAACCATCTGTATCTTTTCTTCTCTGGAAAAGTGTTGATTGATCAGTTTTGTGTACTCATAAATATCAGTACTGTCATCACGATCCTTTTCGGCAATTCTGAGTATCTCCTCAATATTTTCTTTGGGGATTTCAAGTTCCGTCTGGATAATGCGACGAATGGTTTTCATTTCTGCGGGCGCCAACTTATCATCACTTTTGGCAATCTCCAGCATCAACACACTGGTGGCCACTAGTATTTTATCCCTCAGTTTAACCTCAGGTGATCGACCGTCTGTTTTATTGGAAACAAAATATTTTTTTAGTACCGATAACATATATTCCCCCTGCTACAATGTCATAAGAGTATATTTTATACAATATGAGTCCTGTTTTCAAGATTATTATTATTGACAACCCCGGATATAATCTTTATAATTGAGCTTAATCAAAATCCTATTCTAAACATAAGTTCCCTAAAAGGAGGTAATGATGGCAATCATTTTAAACGGCTCAGGACTGACCATTGAAAAACTGGTCCGGATTGCACGCCACAATGAAAAAGTAGAGCTTCACCCGGATGCCATTGAAAGAATAAAAAAATGCCGGGCAATGCTGGAAAAAAAAATCGAAGCCCGTGAAATCATGTACGGGGTCAACACCGGAATCGGTGAATTTTCAGAGGTTGTACTCACAGATGATCAGGTCGATGATTTCCAGAAATACCTGATTTATAACCACGCAGCGGGTATCGGAGATCCGGCACCAATCGAATATGTCCGTGGCGCCATGGCCAGCCGGATTAATGTTCTGTCCAGGGGAAAATCAGGGTGCCGGCTGGAAATTGCCCAAACACTGGCAGACATGTTGAACAAAGGTGTGACTCCCTATGTCTGTCAAAAAGGTTCGGTCGGGGCTTCCGGTGATCTGGCCCCGATGTCCCAGATTGCCTTACTGCTGATGGGTGAAGGCGAGGCATACTACAATGGAAAACTACTACCCGGAAAAGAGGCCCTGGACAAAGCGGGTATTCCTTTTCCGGGACTGAAAGCCAGAGACGGACTGGCAGCCATAAACGGATCCAATCTGTTAACCGCCATGAGTGCCATATTGCTTTATGATGCCAACCGCTGGCTGAAACAGGCTGAAATTGCCGCTTCAATGTCTCTGGAAGCACTCAAAGCCAACATGAAGCCCTATAATAAAAAACTCCACGAAGT
>DAOWKX010000234.1 GCA_030639705.1 Candidatus Aminicenantota bacterium | reverse complement strand
TCACAAACCATGCAAAATTCAGAATGATGCACTGCATCTTCCCTATATTGCCCATTTTCGATATTGGCGAGAAATGGGATTCGCAAGCCGTTCAAAGGGAAGCCGACACGCCTGCTTGATCTTGATTTTGGGGAAATATCCAAATTTAGGTGGTGGATTTTGGGGTTGCGCCCCGTTAAAAATCACCCCATTCCCCCAATGGGTATTGTTTTTTTTATAAAAAAATATTACTATATTATCATCGACCAGGAGATTGCATGAAAGAATTTAATTTGCTGATTGAAAAATTAAAAAATGATGTGCAGAAAGGAGCCTCAGAAGAAAATCTGAAAAAAGTGGTGAACCGGATTGCCGGTTTTTATGTCGACAAAATGCAGCTCAATTCCGATGAGGTAGCCATTTTTCTATCCAACCAGGAAAAAAACATCCTGTCTTTTGCCTACCCGGAATATCTAATCAATTCCGGAATGATTCCCGTTAGCTCCACCGATGCCGTTGCAGCCCATGTTTTTAGAACCGGACGATCTATTATGGAAAACAACTTTCAACAGCAAAAACATCTGTTCATTTTCGAATTGATTAAAACCCCGGATAATAAAATAAAACCCATATGGAAAGTGATGAGTTCCATCATCGCCACCCCGGATGAAAAAATTGGCGTGATCCAGACCTCTAGAAGGGGGACGGATATCAGCGAAGTGGGAGGTGATTTCACACTCCAGGATCTGGATTTCTTGGAAAAGACAATCAATGACTTGGCGCCTCTGATTAAACTGGTATTGCCAGAAAATTTCAGAGGCAAAATCAGATGAAGTCCAAACTAAAAAAAATATTATTGGAAAAATCCGTAATCACAGGAAAAGTATTTACACTCTCTTCCGGGAAAACCAGTGATTTTTATGTTGATGCCCGGATCACCACGCTAGACCCGGAGGGAGCTTATCTATGCGGTAAAATTTTTCTGGAAATGCTGAAGGGATTTGATATCGACGCCGTGGGCGGCTATTCCATCGGCGCGGATCCCATCGTATCTGTCATATCGGTTTTGAGTTACATTGATCATAATCCCCTGCCGGCTTTCATCATCAGAAAAGAAGAAAAAACCCACGGGACACGAAAAGCCATAGAGGGCAACTTCCCTCATCAAGGACGGGTGGCATTATTTGATGATGTGGTGACCTCGGGTGGTTCGCTTTTAAAGGGAATCACTCAAATAGAAACCCAGGGATGCCGGGTTGAGGTGGTCATGGCGGTGATCGATAGAGAAGAGGGAGGACGGGAAAAAATTGAAAGCGGAGGATATCAATTTATTTCGATTTTCACCAAAAAAGAGCTGATGGAAAGCTAATCTGCTTCTCCTTCAGTTTTCCAACCGCTTTTTAACCGGTTAATGATATCCAGTATTTCACACTGAATCACCGGTATGGTGGCTAAAATTCCGGAATTCTTCTTCAGGGTTTTACCCTGTGAAAAATCCAGTTTTTTCCCATATATGTCTGTGACCACACCACCGGATTCTTCAACAATCAAACTGCCAGCAGCATGATCCCAGATTTTCTCTTTATAATCAGGGGTTCGGGGATTGGGAATCCGCAGATAAATTTCTGCGTTCCCCGATGCCACCAGCCCGTATTTGACCTGACTGTCCATCTGCAGGGGAGGCCTTTTTATCTTTAATATGTCAGCAATCCTGTTCTGAAGCCGGGTATCACTGTGTTCGGACACATAGCTCTCCACAAACCTCATTTCCTTTGGATTCGTTTTACTTGAAGCACTTACCCTTTCTGAAGGAACCCCGTTCAGGTCCTGAATCTCTGTTCCCTTCCCTTTTACAGCATAGAAAAGATACCCTTCCCGACCATTCTGGTTTTCCAGGATCAGATTCGGACATCCCAGAATTCCCAGTATGACTTCTCCATCCCTGATCAGCCCCAGAGCAACAGCAAATTGCTCACCCCTTAAAAAACCTTTGGTGCCATCAATCGGATCCAGGGTCCAGTATAACTGTGATGGTGACCCGGCACCCAGATCAATACTTTCAAAGAAATTATCTTCATCAATGGTACCGCTTAACGCCTCATTATTTCCTATGAAGCTAATTATTCTTCCCAGAATAGGGCGGTTCTCGTCTCTCTTCAGTTCCCTGGAATCTTCCTCAGCCACAATGGGAATATCGGGAAAATCCTGGTGAAGGATTCGACAGATCAATGCCTGGGACAAGAAGTCAGCGATGGTGACCGGGCTCCGATCTGACTTTGAAAAGGAATCCAGCAAAGTCAGTTCCTGCTGGACAAAGCGAATCAATCGACCGGCCATACGGACCGCTCTCAGTCCACTATTCAATTGCTCATCAACCATTCTTGCTCCTGAGACCATATATTATGGAATTTTTATGCCTTTCTGTCAAATGATAAACCTGACACCACTTCAAACCCGGTGGACTACAAAAATTCCCGTTTGTCCCAGAGGCGCAGGCTTTGAGAAATTGTCAAATTACACCAAACACTGGTCATCAATGGTGCCCTTTTTTTAGATTGCTTGCATTTCTGTCTCCAAAGCTCAAGATTTTTGTTCCATTTTTCCACTTGAAAAAAATTTGGAAATATTTATAATTTAATAAATGGCTAAAGAAAAAAAGAAAAAAATAAAAATTTCCTTAGAAAAATTGAAAGAGGCCTTTAATTTCAGCTCGGATGATGTCACTCATTATCTTAATATTGAACAGGGAAAAATTGCCATGCACAGTAACTTCGGCGGGGCCTTTGATGAAGAGGGCAATGAAATCCATGAACGTAATCCATTTCATAAAAACATATATATTGAAATTCCAGGTATCCTCTATTATGAAGCCTACCGGGACATGGAGCGTTTCGCAGAAAAAGTAGAAGACGAAGACCTTAAAAAAAAATTGAAAAAAGCCATTGCCAGCAAGGGGGCATTTCGCCTCTTCACCTATATATTGATGGATCACCCCCGGGAACGGGAACAATGGTTTGAATTTCAAGAAGAATGTATCCGGAAACGGATTTTTAATTGGCTGGAAGAGAATAATATCGAACTGGAAGATTCATAGAAAGCTGAGCCAAAGAGCAAACATAAGCCTGTTCTGGGCCAAAATCCGGCCAATACATGTATTGCTTTTTTATCCTCTTTTTGTTACCATACAGCCATGAATAAGATAAAAATACCGTTTTTGATTTTATTCTCTCTCATTTTTATTTCCGCACTGATAATATTGAATTCCTTTAAATCCCCCATTCATTTAAAAATTGAAAAAGTACCGGAATTCCAGGTAACCCGTATTTCAGAAAACGGAATGGTTTATAAAAATCCCTCCATGACACTTCCCTTTCAGATTAAAAATCTGAAACTTCCCAACGAAATATTTTTAAAAGCCGATGCCCAGACAGCATTTGAATTTATCTATGCTGAAACCTTTTTCAGGTTACTGCCTGGTTCATCTCTGTATTATCAATCCAAAACCAGAGAATTATACATCAATGGTGATTTTTTCTGGGAAAAGGAATCAAAGAATAAAAAAGTTGAAGTCAATCTGGCTTCGGGGGAGGAGGTCAGAAAGCGGGCCGACCCCGGCGAAATCTCTACTTCATTATCCCAATCCTCCAGTGAGTATAAAACCGTAATTTTATCCGATTCCGGTAGAATTCAAAACCGGGACTCAGAATTAAAAATCTGGAATTATTCAGGCCAGCTGGCATTTAATTTACAGAAAGAAACCACTGATCTGAAAACCCATCAGATGTTGACCTTGAATAAAAATAACAATCTGGTTTCCATCCAGAACATATTACCGGCGCCGGAATTTATTTCACCCGAGGAAAAAACCATTCGGCTAAATATGATAGGTGATTCGATTATTAAATTCGGCTGGAAGAGTGTTATGGGGGCCTCCCAATATATATTGAGAGTGTATTCATCGAATCTAAGAGAAACCCTGATATATGAAAAATATTTAACAGTCAACCGGAAGAGTATAGATATATTAAAATATGAAGATAAGAAAGAATTATACTGGGAGGTTTATCCCTACGACAGCATCAAACAAATTGAAGGCACCCCCTCACCAATCGGAAAGATTGAAATTGTCGGAGTATTGCTGGATAAAGAAAAACTATTAAAACCTCCCAAACTGGAAATTGGCTCTCTTACGGTCAGCGGAAACATGGTCCTTATTGAAGGAGAAGCCGATGCCAATTCTCAGCTGTTCGTAAATGATGAGTACGTAAAAATCGATATGGATGGAAAATTCATTCACACCATTACCTTTAAAACCATTGGCAAAAAATCAATTATATTTAAATTAATTTCTCCTTCCGAGATGGAAACTGTTTTTGAAAGACAGGTGTCCATTTTTGAAGAATGAATCGCACAGGAAAAAAGGATTCTGAAGGATTTTCTATCATTTGAGGAGTAAGATAATGGGTGTTTTTTCAAAATTCTATAATTTCTTCAGTTCTGATTTAGCCATTGATCTGGGAACCGCCAATACCCTGATATATGCCAAAGGAAGAGGAATCATTATAAGAGAGCCCTCTATCGTAGCTATTGAACAAAAAACCGGGAAAATTCAGGCAGTGGGGAGAGAAGCCAAAGCAATGATGGGTAAAACTCCCACCAACATCACCGCCATCAGGCCCATGAAGGACGGGGTAATCGCTGATTTTGAAATAACCGAAAAAATGCTGGAATATTTCATCAAAAAAACCAAAACCGGGAGCCAGTTCCTGAAACCGAGAATTGTCATCGGTATTCCCTCTGAGATTACCCAGGTTGAACGGCGAGCCGTAAAAGATGCGGCCTTGAGAGCCCGGGCCAGTGAAGTTTTTCTGATAGAACAAACCATGGCTGCTGCCATCGGGGCCGAATTGCCCATCACCGAACCCGGCGGCAATATGATTGTGGATATCGGGGGAGGGACCACCGATATGGCTGTTATTTCTCTATCCGGGATTGTCATCTCCAAGTCCATCAGAACAGCCAGTGATGAGATGGATGAAGCCATAATCAATTACATCAAAAAAAAATATAACCTCCTCCTGGGAACCCGAACCGCTGAACAGATAAAAATTCAAATCGGATCTGCTTATCCCCTGGATGAAAATCTGGAAATGGAAATCAAAGGCAGGGATCTGGCTCACGGTATTCCCAAAACAATTCCCGTCAATGATAATGAGATAAGAGAATCGCTGGAGGGGGTCATTCAGAACATTGTCGAGGCCATTCGGAGTACCCTTGAAAAAACCCCTCCTGAATTGTCTGCGGATATTGTTGATCGGGGAATTATTCTTTCCGGAGGGGGGTCTTTATTAAAAAACATGGACAAAAGATTGAGGGAAGAAACCCTTCTGCCGGTATTTATTACCGAAGATCCACTGACCTCAGTAGTACTGGGAGCCGGTAAAATCCTGGATAATATCGAATTGCTGAAAAAAGTTGGACAAAAATATTGATCATGTGGAAACGGGAAACCAGCACCGACAGAAAATTCTTCATTCTTATCTTTGTGTTATTCCTGAACCTGTTTATCATGTCCTTCAATATTATTTTAAAAAATGAGAAATCTCTGATCGAAAATATTGCCAGTACCCTGCTCTCGCCCGTACAGGTAGGATTTCAGAAAACCATTGATTTTTTATCCTATGAATTCAAGCATTATGTTTTTCTAAAAAACATGTTCACACAATATCATGAACTAAAAAAAAAACATAAACAGCTTAAATACAAAAATTACCTGCTTAGAAAAAAACTTAATCAGTCGAATTTCTTATCAAAAGTAAACCGGGATGATCCCTCTTTCATGGGAGCCGAAGTCATTTCGGTTGACAATAATTTCCCCTATAATAACATCTATATCAATAGGGGACTTTCTCATGGAATTAAAAAAAACATGGTGTTAATAAATGAAGATGGGGAACTGGTGGGGAGGGTAATCGATCCTATCACTCTCATTTCAGCTAAGGTGAGGCTGATCACCAGCTCAACAGGAGGCGTGGGTGCCTATATAAAAAAAAACAAACTGGAAGGTTTCCTGACCGGTTCCGATCAAAAAATTTGCCAGTTCAAATACCTGTTGGAAAATGCGCCGGTCAGTATCGGAGACGATGTCATTACTTCGGGAACCGATCAACTCTTTCCCCCCTACCTTCCGATTGGGAAGGTCGTGGGGATTGAAAAGGAATACCTCACCCAAACTATCTATGTCAAACCATTCTTCATTGAAAAGTCAATCAAGCAATTAGTCATTATGATGAACCCACTGAAAAAAGGTGAAAAGTAAATTTAAAATCGGACTATTTCTTTTTTTGATTTTTGCTCAGATTATCATCAACCGCTATGTGCGGGTGACAAAGATAAACCTCGATCTTCTTTACCTGATTCTGGTATACATCTCAATTCGGTCCGGTATCCTCAAAACCGCGATCTGGGCTACTTTAATCGGATGGGTAACTGATTTTTTTACCATCGGGCTGGTAGGGGTTTTCGGTTTTTCCAGAACCTTAACCGCTTTTTTATTACAAGAATTCTATAAATATTTCGATTTACGAAAACGGTTCTTTGTGTTTCTGTTGATTTTTGTTTCCCTATCTTTTTCAAATTTAATCGCCAATGTTTTCTTTTATTTTATTTACGGACAGAGCATAAAAATGAGCCTGGTACTCCAGCAGCCATTTCTCACCGCACTGGCAGGAATATTGATAATCAGCTCATCAAAGATTAGAGAGTCTCTCGATGTACACTGAAACCAAACAAATATCTCTGGAGAAAATGAGACTCATCTCCATCATCACCACTGTTATTATAGTGATTCTCTTTATCATGCTTCTGTTTCTATTCTGGCATATTCAAATTGTCAAAAATCACCATTTCAAATCACTGGCCTTAAAAAATATATACAGAGAACAGGACATCAAGGCTCCACGGGGAATCATCGTTGACAGGAATCAAAAAATAATGGCGGAGAACAAACTGGATTTCAGTTTATTTCTGGTGAAGGAGAACATCAAAGACCAGAGGAATACCATCGACAAAGCCGTCCGGCTCACCGGTCTGAATAAAAAATCAATACAAAAACGAGCCGAAAAATACAGGGATTCTGCCGGCATCACCCGGATACCTCTCAAAAAAAATTTAAGCCTGAAAAAAGTTATTTACCTTCAAAGCCGATCTGATGAGTTCCCTGAATTTGAGATTGATATTGAGCCCTCAAGGGCCTACCCTTATAAAAAAATTGCCTCGCACATTCTGGGATATGTCTCGGAAATATCTGCCAGAGAGTTGAGCCAGCCGGAGAACCACAATTACAAATTGGGAGATGAAATTGGAAAAAGCGGTATAGAAAAACAATATGAATCCTTTATCAAAGGAAATAAGGGGGCCCAGGTATATATCAAAGACAGCTATGGCATCAGCCAGAAATTAGTGAGTAAAAAAAAACCGGTAATCGGCCACCGTATTGTACTGACCATTGATATTGAACTCCAGAAATTCATTGAAGATATATTCAAAATGTACAAGGGGGCCATCGGGGTTGTGGATTTATCCAGCGGTGACATTCTGGCACTGGTGAGCAGACCCAACTTCAATCCCGAGCAATTCACCACACTGATGGAGCCCAGAGAATGGGAGGCCATGGTTAATAATCCGGATAAACCATTGTATAATAAGTTTACCCAGGGACTCTATTCACCGGGTTCGGTATTTAAGATTGTGATGTCTTTGGCAGGGCTCCAGGAAAAGATTATTCGACCATCAACCCGGTTTTACTGCCCCGGAGCAAGAAAAATATACAACCGGGTTTTTCATTGCTGGACCAGTGCCGGACATGGTTCAATGAATATCACTAATGCCATTAAAAATTCCTGCAATGTCTTTTTTTACCAGCTGGGCGAAAAAATGGATGTACATATCATTGAGAGATATGCCCGTCTACTGGGATTAGGCCAGCAGACCCATATCGGTCTCCCCAACGAAAAAAGCGGATTGATTCCCACACCAGCCTGGAAACAGAAAAATCTGAATCAAAAATGGTTTCCGGGAGAGACTATTTCCCTATCCATCGGCGGCGGGCTGTTAAACACCACACCCTCACAGATTCTGCGAATGATTTCCACAGTGGCATTAAGGGGAAAGATGCCCCGACTTCATCTGCTCAAAAGAATAGAGAAAGACGGTCTCATCATTAAGGAGAACAAACCGGAGTTCAACCGAATTTCCATTGAACCACAATATTTTGACATCCTGATCCGGGG
>DAOWKX010000106.1 GCA_030639705.1 Candidatus Aminicenantota bacterium | reverse complement strand
TTATTACTTATACTCTGGGAATCGGAAGGGTCATGTCGATAGTTTATAAATTGTTTCTTTTCTCTGATGAATCGATTTAATCCACTGCCAGAGGTGCCAATCCATAATTCACCCTGACGATCTTCATACATTGTCCAGACAATATCATTACTCAGACTATTTGGATTTTTGGGATTGTGTTGGTAATGATAAAACACCCCTTTTTCCCTATCAAAGATATTCAATCCTCCACCCCGAGTTCCAATCCAAAGGATTCCCTTACTGTCTTCCAGTATAACACCGACGTTATTGTTACTCAGACTATGGGGATTATTCGGATCATGCATAAACCGGGTAAAACAATCGTTTTCCCTGTTAAACCGATTTATTCCTGAATTCAACGAACCTACCCACAACGCTCCTCTGCTGTCCTCGCAAATAGATCTAATAATGTTGTCAGACAATGATGTGGAATCTAATGGATTATGCCGATACACTTTAAAGCTATACCCATCGTATCTATTCAAACCATCATGGGTTCCGAACCACATAAAACCCTGGCTGTCCTGAAAGATACAGGTTACAGCATTTTCTGAAAGTCCCTGGTCCACGGTTAGGTGCTCGAACTTTAAAATCCGTTTCTGGGAATAGATATTTACCGGATATATGAAAGGCATTATTACCATGATTATGCTAATAAATGTCAACCGGGACCTTTTCATGTTAACAGTAAAATTATAAGGTATTAGTAAGAAATCTGCAATAATTATCAACCACCGCCACCCCTTTTTTGGTTTTTTAAATAGAGTATGAGTATTTTTAACGAGCTTATTTTAGAAATCCTGTTCAGTTAGTTTATTGATACACTGATTCATACTGGAGAATGATTTTTTCCTGGGAAAATGTTTTGGTCGCAGTTTTAACCGCCTGTTGGCTCATTTTTAAATAACCTTTTTGGTCATTCAAAAGATCGACAGATTTCTCAATCGCCTCATCCAGGTTACCCGATTCAAACAAACAACTGTTGATCCCATCCTCAATCACCTCCGGAAGCCCACCCACCCGGCTGGCTACCACCGGAACACCGCAGGCCATGGATTCCAGGGCCACCAGCCCGAAAGACTCCTGAAGACTGGGTAGCAACATCAGCCTGGATGACACAATGACCGGTCCCAGATCATTAAAAGCACCTAAAAAATTGACCCGATCTTCGATTTCGAGGTCCCTGGCTAATCTCATCATCCCTGATTGCATTGGGCCTTCCCCTAAAATACACAACCCCAAATTCAAATCAACCCGCTGTAAAATTCCATGGAAAATTTTGATTACATCAAGGGGTGCCTTAACCGGACGCAGGTTGGATATATGGAGTATCATGGTCCTGTCTTTGCAATGGGCCAACTCAATCTTTTTTAATCCCGGATTAAAATCCCGGGTATTGACAAAATTATAAATGGTTCTGATTTTCCCCTTTTCTATTCCTAGCTTTTCTTCGGTTTCTCTTCTTAAACTATTGGAAACCGCTGTGACCAGGTCACTATTTTTAATGGCATAACGGGTAATATTCATCATACTGGGATGGGCACCTACAATGGTAATGTCCGTTCCATGGAGAGTGGTCACACACTTTACTTTTCTTCCGGAGATATCCCTTGCCAACAGGGCTGCAACAGCATGTGGCAGTGCGTAATGACTGTGAATGACCTGGATATCATTTTCTAAAATAATTTCCGACAGCTGAGAGGCCAACGCCAGAGCATATGGTTGATAGTCGAAAACCGGATACTCCTTCACCTCCACCTTATGAAACGTAATCCGTTCCAGAAAATTATCTCTCAAACGAAAAGGAGGTTCCAGACCGATAAAATGTACCCGGTGTCCTCGTTCCTCAGCCAGAGACCTTCCAATTTCATAGGCCACTATCCCTGACCCCCCGATTCGGTGATAATTTAGAATAGCAACATTCATATGAACTCCTTGGATGATATGGCAACAGGATCAAGAATTCTCAACGGCCGGTCCGAATAAAAAGGCTCTCCGTATCTGACCCCTATCATGCTCCCTGCCAATCGTGCTTTCGCTTCAATCAATTCCCAGAACTCTTTTGATTTTAAAAAAGTTTGGGGAGGTTCGGTCTCTTCATGTCCGATAGTGAATTGAGATTCAAAAGATCTTAGTACTGCAAGCTTCTTATCCCATACATCAGAAATATCCACCACAAAATCAGGTTTTTCCCAGGGAATCAGTTCAGGGAAACGAAAAAAAGCAGCTGGTCGGTGAGGAAGAAAATCACTGTTTAATTTTTTCAGCCCGGCCAAAAAACTACACTCCTTGACCAATTTACCAACATTAAGATGATCAGGATGCCGGGTATCATCGACAAAACTAAAAACAATAGTTGGCCTGTATTTACGGATCACCTGGATCACTTTTTTCCGATTTTCATCTGTATTTCTAACATTTCCATCCACAAAATCCAGTGTCAGCCGGACATCCAGCGAAAGAATCTCAGATGCCCTTTCTAACTCTTTTTTTCGCTCCGAACCGGAGCCATAGGTTCCCAGTTCACCGGAACTGAGATCACAGACACCCACCCGGTAGGAAAGGTTCTTGAGAACCAGCAGGGTTCCACCCATACTCAATTCACAATCATCCGGGTGGGCTCCGAAGGCCATCACATCAAGCTTCATTTTTTATCTCCAATACACTTAAATGGGAATCATAATGATCATATAACCAGTTAATAAAATCAATTCCTCCATAAAGATTCATATAATAAAAAAGGTTAAATACCCGTTCCTGTTTTTTTCCATAGGGCTTCAGATAGTCAAAAAGAGAATCTGCTTTGTTCAGTAACCCGGCGATTTCTTTTTTCTCCTGAGCTCTCCGGAACCCCACTATTTCCTTAATGGATTGATTTAGCAACCGCCGAACCTTTTTTGCATCCAGGCCCAATTTTTCAATTTCTGATACATAGTTCCGGGTCAGTTCCTCACTTGTCTTTAAAACCTTTTGATGATCAAAACCAGACAATTTATTCATCACTTTTTTTCTGTATTCATCTTTATTTCCTTTTAAAATCTCTGAAATATTTTCTCCCAGTTTGGTTAAAATCCGGCTGACTATGGGTTCGATCAAAATGAGGGACATTCTTCTCACTACCCGGGCTTTCCGTACTCTATGAAAAGCATACATGTCATCAAGTTCAGCAATGTAATCAGTCTCAGAGGGACCCGCAACATAGGTATGGGTGTTGAAATAACGATCCTGGATAATATTTCTGGTCCTCACATTCGGAACCAGATCATATTGATTTAAATCAATCCGGTTTCCGTCCCGGCTAAAAAAACCTGAATCGCTTCTGAAGATGGGCACTCTTTTTTTATCGATGACACAGAAAAGATTACACTGTTTTCCCTCCGGAGTTCTTTCTGCTTCGCGTATCAACAAATCGCGACTGGCCCTTAAAAATTCACGGTCCTGGGGATCAAATAGTTGAATCCCCAAATGTCCAAACATACGACTGGCCAGATCCTTTGATGACTGAGCCAGCGTTTTTCCCGGTCTATAGGCTCCGGTGGCAATACTCCTCAATCTATCAGTATATTCAGTTTGGCTGAGGGTATCAAAAAAATAATTCAAAAGAGAGACCAGATTTTCATTCACCTCAATAAACCCAACAGAATACCCTTGGGAATTTACATTCCATTTTAGATTTCTCAGCTTTCCTTGGTCATCCAGATAATTAATACGATTGACTTCTTCGAAATCAGCATCATTGGTCTCCAGCCAGTAAACCGCTTTTCCCTTCATTTTTTTAGCCAGGCATACCGCACCCAATACTTTATAAGTGGTGTATAGAGGACCGCCCAACAATCCGATTTGCTGGCCGGTCACAATGGTTTCATTCAATTTTGTTTTTTCCCATATATGATGGTACGCTCTGAATTATACTCCCATTGATTCCCCCGGTAGTCTCCAAAACACCCCCTTGTCTGAATCCCGACATTTTCAAACATGGATTCCAATTCGGTTCTGGAATAAAGCCGAACCGACTCCTGGTAATGTTTTTTATCATTTCCTTCAAAAAAAAATATATCCTTCACAATTCTATTTTTCACAATTTTGCGCTTCTCAACGATCTGACATTTTGATGAAATTTCAGTTATTGTCTCCGGTATCAAATTCTCCATGATAAATCCGGGATTCAGAAAATCCAGCCAGAATAAGCCATTACTGACCAATGATGAACTGACTGACTGAAACACCTTATAATTTTCTTTATCATCATTAAAATATCCAAAACTGGTAAACAGGGAGAAAATAATATTATATTTACCGGGTATGGCGCGCATATCACCCACCACCAGATTTAAGGGACCATATTTATTTTTTCCTTCATTGATCAGTTCTTTGGATAAATCCAGGCCGATCGTTTTATAGCCTCTGCAATTCAATAAATAAGTATAGCGTCCATCACCACAGGCCAGGTCCATTATCAGTTGATCCTTCTTGGGATCTATAACCTGAAT
>DAOWKX010000125.1 GCA_030639705.1 Candidatus Aminicenantota bacterium | reverse complement strand
GGAAAGGGATTGGTTGTTTTTTTTTAGATGCATTTCAGAAAGGAGTTGGTGTAATTTCGTAACAAATGGATTCGTTTCCATTAACTCCTGTGATTTGTTGATCGCTCTGTCGATATTACCCTGACGATAATCATTCATGATTGAATCAAAGGTATTGAGATGATAATAATTATCATATGTCTGGAGCTCGAAGGGATTTTTCACTGCATAAGGGACATCGGGTAGGCTGACAGACGGCGATAGCTGAGGGATGTATTTTTGGAAAACAGAGAAAAGTTGTTTTCGGGTTTTTTCCTGAGATAAAAAATAGGAAAAAAATCTTATCAGGTTCTCATCATCCGGAAAGTAAATGAGAGCTTGCTTGAGATTTTCTTTTGCAACCCGGTTCTTTCCCAGATCGAGCAAAAGTTTTATATAATTGACATATACTTCCGGATCTTTTTTGGACTGAATCGAATCGATAAAATAGGATTCTGATTTGGAGGGAGTATCATTTTTTAAAAAGATCACCCCGAGGTTGTTGGTGGTTTCGGAAAAAAAAATCTTCAGTTTTTGGAGTTCTATGAATATATCAATGGCCTGATTAAAATGGTGATTGTGATAATAAACCAGGCCCCGGATAAAATCTTTGGGATACTGAAAGGGTGTACTATCGGATATTTTATTAGCATAATGATCTGTATTCTTTATATTCCCCAAAGTAAGATGACATTTTGCCAGTTCAAAATTCAAATAATCAGAATCATGGATATCCCGGTATACCCTTTCCAGCAGGGCAAGTTTTTTTTGGGAATCCTCTAACAGAAGACTCTTGATAAACATCTCATAATGATGATAATCCAAGTTTAGCTCGGGAAACTGCGGTGGTTTTTTCTGAAAATAATTTAAAACCATATTCAGTAATTCTCTTTGAACAACATAGAAATCGATTAAATGAAATTTTAGTAAAGGCAAATATTTTTGGGAAAAATGTTTCAGATCAATGATATAGGTTTTTATTTGGACATTGTGGGTTTGTGGATTTTCAGATGAAACAACTTCTCCCCATATGACATAATCTGCCTCAAAAAGGTTTGATAGTTTCATACAGGTGGCTTTAGTGATGATAAAAGGAAAAGGAATGTTGTAGGTATTCAGAATCGATTGAACCGTTGAGTCTGCAATTGGTTCAATTGAATTGAGTTCCAACCCTATTGAAATATAAAAAGAAATGGCACGTCCCAGCCACTGATGATTCTTTTTTTCCAGGGTGTGAACCTGGAATGGAAAAACAATGGTCTTGGCCCGGAATCCATCACCTAAACACAGAATAATCATCAGGGAGAGACAGATTATTTTTAAAGGACGAATGTTCATTTTTCCTGATGGTTGTAAAAGCGGGTTAAAAATCTTTTCAAAAAATAGGCCCCTTTTATTTCAGCCTTACCGGCCCGTTCTAACCTGAAGGCGAAAGCATATTCGGGCTTTTCTGCCGGAAAAAAACCGATAATGATTGAGTCAAGGCCGACTTTTTTTTTGCCTGCGGTTCCGGTTTTTATTGCGGTCCGGACAAAATCAACTTTTGAATGCCGTCCGGTCCCATTCGGATTTTCTACCGCTCCAATCATGGCCCGGTTGATTTTTATATAGGCTGGATGGTGGTTGGTTACCTTGATGATTTCCGGTTGATGATTATAAAATCCGAGGTTCAGTATATTTTTAATGTTTTTAACAATATGAGGTCTGTAGATTGACCCGTTCTGGGAGATGATGAGAGCCAGCAGAGCTGAATGAAAGGTGGTGATGTTGATTTCATTTAATCCCACTGATAAATTGGCCAGGGCATAATTGTCGGTAAGGTTTTTATTGTAAGAGCCGGTTTCAAAATGGAGGAATATATCTTTAAATCCATCAGAGTTAAAATAGAAGGAATTCAAGGTTCGGGCCAGCGATTTAAAACCAGCTCTCAACCCCATTTTTGCAAAGGCAATATTGCATGAGACTGACAGTGCTTCCTGTGGATTTTTGATCAATCCATGGGCGATCCGATCTGGAAAAAAGTGGTTATTTATTACAATTCCTCTCTTACATTCAAAGGGAAAAAAATCCTTAACGGGATTTGTGTAATAGGTGAATAAGGTTAATACTTTTATGATTGAGCCGGGTTCATATTTTTGATTGAAAACCGATTCTGGATTTTTCCGGTTAAAAGGTTTTGAATAGGCGGCCAGTATACTGCTATCTTCCAGTTTAAACAGAAGCATGTTACCAAAGAATTTATCGAAAAGGTGATGTATTGATTTTTGGATATTTAGATCAAGGGTTAAACAGTATTGTTTAATTCCTTTTCCCATAAAGGAAGTAAATTCTTCAAACTCAATACCCGGCGCCAGGGAAATACTGGTTTTTTTTCTAAAATCATAGCAGGCCAGCGGCTTCCCATTTTTGTCATAAATATAGTTTATTTTTCCGGTTTTCAACTGGGAATTCAACTGCCGTAAAATGGCAATAGATTTGCCTCTTTTTTCTTGTTCAGCTGTTGATATTTGGTTCAGCAATTTCTCTGATTCCTTGAAGTTAAATAGAGCTGTTTGATAAAGTGCTCTGTAAAAAAGCACATTTTCACCCCTGCCCAGAAGAAAATCAGTATAAATTTTCAGTGGAATATAATGAGATTTATCGGAGAAATAATTTAAAAAGCTTTTATATTGAACAGGAGTCTTGGCTTTTTTTACCCTTTTCAGCATTTCGGTTGCTTTTCCAGTTTCTCCATAAAAAAAATAAATTAATGCCCTGAGTTCACATATGGTTTTTTTGTGCAGCAGTGAATTACTCATATTGTCACAGATCTTCAAGGCATCTTCTTTCTGGTTGTCTAACAGAAGTGATTGAATTTTTTTTATTTTATTTACTTGCTGAATATGGTAAATGAGAAAAAATATCATTAAAAGAGCAATAATAATTGAGATAAATTTCAGTCTTTTCAGACGTTTTTTTATTTTTTTATCTTTAAAAGAGAAACCGATATTTTTATAGTCAATTACCATTATTTATTTTTGTCTCCAAAAAATCTTGTTTCTAAAATCTCAGCCATGGTATGCAAAATAAACAGATGCATTTCCTGAACTGCAGGAGTATCATCGGAATTGATAGGGATGATAATATCGGTATTCACTTTTTCCAGAGGTTCTACATTTTTTCCACAGAGACAAATGGTTTTTAAATGGTTTGTCTTTGATGTTTTTAAGGCTTCGAGAATATTTTTCGATTGCCCGCTGGTGGTGATACCCATAGCCACATCATCGGTTTCACCGATAGCCTCTATTTGTTTGGAAAATATGTATTTGAAATCATAGTCATTGGCAATAGAGGTGATATTTCCGCAGTTTGTGGTTAAGGCAATGGCAGGCAGTCCTTTTCTTTTCAGATAGAATTTATTAACCATTTCAGCTGCGAAATGAGCGGATTGGGTTGCTGAGCCACCATTTCCGAAAATTAGGATTTTATTTCCCTTTTTTATGGAATTCGTCATCAATTCGATAGCTTCAAAAATATTTTCCTGAGATTTTAATGATTCCAACAATGAATTTCTCAAACTGATGTTGCGGTAAAATTTATTTATCATTAAATCTCCTTTTCATTTTCAATATGTCTTTGCAGGTGACAGGCATTTTTTTTTGTTTATTAATCTTTATATAAACAATTTTTTTCCACTTTTGTCAAGAAAATAGTTGACATTACGGGCTCTTTTTGATAATAATCAATGCATAAATATTCTTGGTGTTAAAATAAGGAGGTATTTTTGTGTCTTTTGTAAATGATGTTATTGCCAGAGTAAAAGAAAAAAATCCAGCAGAGCCTGAATTTCACCAGGCGGTTGAAGAGGTAATGGAATCTCTTGAACCCACTATCGAAAAGCATCCCGAGTTTGTTAAAGCTGGAATCTATGATCGTATTGTAGAACCTGACCGGACAATCCTTTTCCGGGTTCCATGGATGGATGATAAAGGAAATGTTCATGTAAACAAGGGGTTTAGAGTTCAATTCAATAATGCCATCGGACCGTATAAAGGAGGATTAAGGTTTCATCCTTCTGTTAATCTGGGTATTATTAAATTTCTTGGTTTTGAACAGATATTTAAAAATTCCTTAACCACTCTGCCCATGGGAGGCGGTAAAGGCGGTTCTGATTTTGATCCCAAAGGAAAATCAGATAATGAAGTCATGAGATTCTGTCAAGCTTTCATGAGAGAGCTGTTCAGGTATGTAGGCCCAGATGTGGATGTTCCCGCAGGAGGCATTGGTGTGGGTGGAAGAGAAATTGGCTTTTTGTATGGGGATTACAAGAAACTCCGGAATGAACACACCGGTGTTTTAACCGGCAAAGGAATTGAATGGGGTGGAAGTTTGATCCGACCCCAGGCAACAGGCTATGGTTCTGTTTATTTTGCAGCGGAAATGCTTCAGGTAAAAGGAGAGAGTATGGAAGGTAAAACTGCCCTGGTTTCTGGTTCGGGAAATGTGGCTCAATACACTGTTGAAAAGTTGCTGAATCTGGGTGCCAAACCCGTCACTGTTTCGGATTCTTCAGGATATATTTATGATGAGGAAGGCATTGATCGTGATAAATTGGCATTTGTGATGGACCTTAAGAATATCCGACGCGGGCGTATTAAAGAATATGTCACCGAGTATAAAAATGCAGTTTACACACCGATTGATTCCAGCAGGGATTACAATCCACTGTGGAATCATAAAGCTGATTTGGCGTTTCCCAGTGCAACTCAAAACGAGATTAATGAAAAAGATGCCCAGAATCTGGTCAACAATGGGATAAAAGCAGTTTCTGAAGGTGCCAATATGCCCACCACTCCAGAAGGTGTTAAAGTGTTTATGGACAATAATATTATGTACGGGCTGGGAAAAGCGGCCAATGCAGGAGGTGTTTCCGTATCAGGTCTGGAGATGAGCCAGAATAGTATGCGGTTAAGCTGGAGCAGTGAAGAGGTTGATAATCGACTTAAAGGGATTATGCAGAGCATCCATAAGGCGGCTTATGAGACATCAGAGTCATATGGTCATCCGGGGAATTACCCCATGGGGGCCAACATTGCTGGTTTCCTTAAGGTCGCTAAGTCAATGTTAGCTTATGGTATTGTCTAAATAGACGATTCACATAAAATAAGGGGAGTTGAATACTCCCCCTTTTTTTTATTAATCTAGTTGATCAATATATTTGTATAGTTGAATTATTGTTGAAAAAAGTGTATAAATATAATAAGTATCTCAGTTAAACAAATTCATATTTTTATTGCTTATTAAAAGCTGAGAAAAAGAGGATAGAAGAGAGGATAGAACAATGGATGATCAGAATGATGTTTTCAGTAGTTATTTAAAGGAAAAGAAAAAGTTTTCTGAGATAATCAAGCAGCCCAAATTCTGGACAATTCTGGTCGTGATTCTGGTTGGGATTTTTCTGGCCCTTCAATTTTATTTATCCAGTGTCAGAAGTCTGAGTACCGAAGAATTACGGAATTCAATCGAAATGGTAGAGTATGATACCCAATGGGTGAATAAAGAAGTGACGCCCTATGGAGTGACAATTGTTCCATCCATTACCATCAAGATCAAAAATATTGGATCCAAGCACCTGAAATATGTTAAATTTATCGGAATTTTTTTGTATGAAGAGAATGACAGGGAGTTTACCGATGGATTTACACAGGTATTTAAAGAGGCACTTAAACCCGGTGAAACCAGTGAAGACATATTAATAAAGGCGTTTAATGGGTATAAGGCTACATCAAAGGAATCATTTTTCAGAAATAAAGCCGGGTGGAGAAAAATCAAGGTGAAGGTTTTTGCCGGGACCAGCTCGACCCCGACCCTGTTGGGTGTTTTCCCGGTCAAACAAAAAATTGAGGGAATTGAAAGTGTTGATTTTATTGAGAGACAATCCAGTGACAGTGAAAAAAGATTTGTAACCGAGGAGTTAAGGAAATCGATCCAGATTGTGTGGCAAGATTCCCATTGGATATATAAGCATATTTCTACTAAAGAAATTGTGGTTGTTCCCTTGATTAAGTTTAAAGTAAAAAATTTGGGAGATTCTCCCTTACGTTATATTTCGTTTAAGGGTTATTTTCTGAAAGAGAGTTCCGGGAAACCTTTTAGCCAGGGTATAAAGATCGGTCTAGAAAATCCTTTGAGTCCTGAAAAGACTAGCGAAGAAATCATTGTTCAAGCGGAATACGGATATTCGGTCTCATCGATGGAAGCACTGGAAAAGAATAAATCCAGGGTAAAAAAAAATCAAAGTCAGGATGTTTGCCAAAACCAGGGAATCAGGGGATGTTCTATTGGGAATTTTCCCCATAAAGGGGATGATTAAAGCAGAAGAAAAATAGTTAACTTTCCAGAAGGGTGGATGAAAAAGAGCTATTCTAAATTATCTATTTTATTTTTAATCTATTCTTTATTTTTTCTACTCCTGCTCTGGGGTGTCAAGCAGTTTACTTTTAATCGCTGGTATGCTTCGGAAGTAGATGAAAGAGCCAGTTTATTATTCACCAGACCCTTTAACAGTGAAAGCAATCTGTGGCAGCAGAGGATCAATCAGGTTAAAAAATCTGCAAAAATTATCCGGGATTTACTACAAAATAGCACTCCCGACAGGCGGTTTTCGTATGATATCAGCGGAAATAGCCTGAGATATTTTGTCGAGGATAAAGACAAACAATTCTCCATGGGGGTTTACGCTCCTGATAAAAATATTACCAAAAACGAAATTTCCAGAATCCTACAGGGCTTTCCGGCATTGAAAGATCATTTTCTGGAAATGAATAATTTACAGTTAAAATCTTTTTTTATTTCAAAAGATAACTGGATTGCGGTTTCCCCGGGGACATGGATTTCCGGTATTGAAGATGGGTATGATTTAATAAAACAGGTCGCCTATCAATCAGGTATTGCCATAGAGAATCCAGCTGAATCAATAATCATAACCGGGTTGTACTATGATTCTATTTGGAAAAAATGGATGCTTGGATTGCTGGTTCCGATTTATATAAATTTCGATTTCCGGGGAATTGTCGGGCATAACATTATTGTTGATAAATTTCTTACTACTCTGGATTGTCAGAAATATATGGATAGTAATCAGCTATTCCTGTTGAATCAAGATTTTGAATTGATCCATCATCGGGATTTGTTGCCCTATTTTGACAGGAATGATTTTAAAATGAATCAACGCTTCACCGGGGAGAAGGAAGTAACGGATTTTAAAACCAAGGCCGTTATCGAACGCCTGAAAGAAGAAGTCTATACCACTGATATAATTGAGTTAAACAATAAAAAGTATTTTAGCATGGTTCGTCAAATCCCTGTGCTGGGATGGTATTATGTTTTTATAATTGATCAGAATAAATTCATCGGCCACATAAATGCCGGAGCAAATCAATTTATGCTCATTGTCTTTTTAATATTTTTGCTGTTTGTTCTAATGTTTTTCCTTTTCTTCAGGATCTCGCTTTTCAAACCCATTAAATCTTTAATCAGGAATTTATCTCAATTTAAGTCCCTGGGAGCCAAAGATACCCTTCAATACCAAAAAACCCATTTTTCCCCGCTGAATGATCTCTTTAAAGAAATTGAAAATGTGATCGGCCAGCTGAATTTAAATGTGAAAGAAATAGCAGAGTCAAAAGAGTATATCGAAACCCTTATGAAAACGGTTCAGGTATTTATCATTGTATTAAATAACAAATTAAAACCCATTTATATGAATGAGTATGCCCTGAATAAATTGGATATAAACAAAGAGGATATTTCCAGCCTGAATATTTTCAATTATATTGATAAGCCTTTTCTGAAGGACATGTCAAATGAATTTGTAGGTAAAGATAATATTCTGAATAAAGAAACATTCATGATTCTGAAGAGTGGCAGGAAGATTGGTGTGGATATTTCGATGTCCAAATTATTCAATACTGCTGATGAATTAATCGGATATATAGCTGTTGTTGATGACATTACCAAGAGAAAAAAAGCCGAAATAAATCTTCGGAACCAAATTGCGTTTTCGCGTCAAATCTTCAAGGCCATTCCGGATATGATAATGATATTTGATACCCATCTTGAAATTGTGTTCTATAATCAGAGGGCTGAAAAAATTATAAAAAATTCAGCCCAGGCTGAGAGGAGTATTTCCGCTTTTTTGTCAGATGAATCTCTGGAAAAGGGATTTGATGAAACATTGAGAAATATAATTGATAATACCGAATACATCAAGCAGATTAACGTGATGAATCCCTTCAAGGGGGGGGTGAATTATGTTGATCTTATCATCGAACCTCTTCAAACCGCATCCGGGATCATAGGCGGATTGATTATCATGCGTGATATTTCCGAGTGGAGAAATTTATCGGAAAAAATAAGGATCCTTCAGGCCTTTACCGGAAGGTTAATTGATGCCAGCCCGTTTGCAGTAATTTCTGTCAATGAGTTTGATAAAATTAAAGTATGGAATAAAGCCGCAGAAAACCTGTTTGAAATATCAGGTAAAAATGCAATTGATCAAAATCTGTTTGAAATAAATCCTTTTTTCCTGAGTTATAAAGATGTGATAAATGAAGTTAAAATATTAGGAAAAACTTTTTTTCTGAGTGATCAAAAAATGGATCTTGAGAGAGAGTCCACTGCAGTGCTGAATTTGAATTTTTATCAGGTTCAAAGTGAGGGGAGAAATGTGGTTATCAATATTGAAGATATGTCTCAAATAAGGGAATTGGAAGATTCTCTTTTACAGGCCCAAAAAATGGAATCCCTGGGATTGCTCACCAGTGGAATCATCCACGACTTTAATAACATACTGAGTGGCATCATTGGCTATGCAGCATTGCTGGATAAAAAATTCCAGTCTGATTCAGAAGTTAAAAAATATACCTCAAACATCATTGATTACAGTGAACGGGCCTCCGGGATGATCCGGCAAATACTTGGTTTTTCAAAAAAGAGGTTATCCAAAAAAGAAGTACTGGATATCAATCAGGTAATCGAGGGGTTGTTGAATTTTTTAAAGGTCGGTTTGAAGAATATCAAGATTGAAAAAAGATTTTCTCGGGAGAAGATTCAATTATTAGCTGATAAAACAAAGTTATCCCAGGTCATCATCAATCTGATGATTAATGCCAGGGAGGCATTGGAACAATGCTCTGATCCGACCATCATTGTGACAACCGACGAAGTTTTTATTAAAGGCAGAGAGGATATTCTGGACGGGGTTTATGCCAAGATTGACATTTCAGACAATGGTCAGGGAATAAAGAAAGAGAATCTGGATAAGATATTTGAGCCCTTTTTTAGCACCAAGGATAAGGAGAAAAGCACAGGCATTGGACTGGCCACGGTGAAAGACATAGTTAGAGATTTTCATGGTAAGATCACAGTCAAATCGGAATATAAAAGGGGAACCACTTTTTCCATTTTAATTCCAGCCGTTAAAGAGGAAGTATTTGAATCCAGCGAAGAAATTAAAAAAAAGCTGGAAACCGCCATTGAAGGTGCTGTTTTATTAGTAGATGATGAAAAGGTGATCAGAGAAATAGGAGGGGAGATGCTGGAAACCCTGGGAATTAAATGTTTTACTGCTGCTGAAGGCAATGAAGCGGTCGATATATTCAAGGAAAAACAGGATGAGATATCCCTGGTGATACTGGATATTGAGATGCCCGGATATTCAGGAGATCGGGTGGCTAAAAAGTTAAAAAAAATAAATCCGGAGGTCAGAATACTCTTTTCCAGCGGATACACCAGAGATTACCTGGAATCCAATGTATTTAAAGAGAAAATAGAACATTTTATTCCAAAACCCTTTAATCTGAATCAATTGTCAGAAAAATTGGATAGGTTGATGAGAGAATAATTAATTGGATTATGACGGCCATGGTGAAAAAAAAATTGGTTGAGCTGGCGGAATGGAAAGCTCTTAAGGATCATGTCAATGAAATCAGGAAATATCATCTGAAAGATTTGTTTGTCCAGGACAAGAATCGGTTAAACCATTTTTCCCTGGAAGATGATGATATTTATTTGGATTATTCCAAAAATTTAATTACTACTCGAACCATGGATTTGTTGATAAAACTGGCCTATTCAAGGAATTTAAATAGTGAAATTGAAAAAATGTTTGCTGGTCAGAAGATAAATCAGACCGAAGACCGTGCTGTTTTGCATATTGCTCAACGAAACCTGAGTCGATCTCCCATTTTTGTGAACGGCCATAATATCATGCCTTCGGTTTTTGAGGGCCTTGAAAAAATGAAACAAACAACCCGATTGATTCGGGGAAGAAAATGGAGAGGGTATTCCCACAAGCCTGTCAAGCATATTGTGAATATTGGAGTCGGTGGATCTGATTTGGGCCCCCGGGTGGCATTTCAGGCATTGGAATTCTACAGCAAGCGAGATTTAACCTTTCATT
>DAOWKX010000224.1 GCA_030639705.1 Candidatus Aminicenantota bacterium | reverse complement strand
TTTAACAGGGAATGGATTCCCTATGAAGAAAGAGGGACATATTTTGGAGCCGCTGATATCGGGGTTTCCATGCATAACATTCATATTGAAACCCGATATTCTTTCAGAACCCGGTTCCTGGATTATCTCAATTTTGATCTTCCCATTGTATCCACCGAGGGAGATTATTTATCGGAATCGTTAGGTGAAAAAGGAGCACTTATCAAAGTAAAAGAAAATGATGTGAATGGTTTGAAAAATGTTTTAATCAAATTATATGAAGATAAACACCTCTATGATAGTGTTTTACAGTCAGTTAAAAGGGAAAAAGGCAGATATACCTGGGAGAGGGTTTTAAAACCACTGGTTGAGCGATTAACAACCATTGAAAGACAATTAAATGATAATGTCTCTCCCAATCTGTTTCCACACAGGATTAAGAACAGGAAAATGAGACGATTTTTAAAAAAGACATTTCCTTTTATAAAGCGTTTCGAGAATAAACCGGTTTTTATAAAGTTGAGGAGATATTTTGGTCACTAAAGTCGAATGTCCGGTCTGTCATAGCCACATGAAATATCTTTTTAAAAAATTTGACCATGATTTTTTTCAATGTAATGATTGCAAATTCGGTAAGTTTAATCCAGTACCGGATGAGAAAGATATCCTGAAGAGATATTCGGATGACTATTTTATCAATGAATATCTTCAGAGTTATGGCGCTTCAAACCATTCAGTGGATATGAAGGTCATACACAGCCGGTTTGATTTTATTGACCAATTGGTCAGTAAATATCATCCTGAAAACCTGAGGAAAAAAAAAATTTTGGACATCGGGTGCGGGGGGGGATTTTTACTGAAAACATTTCAAGAAAGGGGATGGGAGGTGTTTGGTATTGATATCATTGATCGATCAATTGAATTTGGAAGAAGGGTACTGGGAATACCAATGGAGAAACTTAATTTTGAAAGTACCAGCCCGGGAAAATTAATTGAAAAATATGGTAAATTTAACCTGATTAGCATAACCGATGTGTTAGAACATTTTTTTGATCCCATTTCAGTTTTAAAAAAGATAGCGGATATTTTAAAAAATGATGGTGTTTTATTTTTAAGCGTTCCCAATATTGAAAGTATCAGTTTTAAATATATTGGTAAAGAGTGGGCCATTATTTCTCCGCTTGAGCATATATCCTATTTTTCACCTCGTTCATTAAAAATTATATTAGAGAAGAACGGTTTTGAAAACATTAATATCCAAATTTTACAGTATGTTAATTTAGCAAATGTACATAAAAAGAGTGTTCGATACCATATGGCCAGGATTGCAATCTATTTAATAACTAGAGTATATCATATTGGATTTGAAGGCAAAGAATTTTACCCTGAGATCTTACATGAAAAATATTTTAAAGAAAACGAAAATGGGGGATTCATGGGTGATGTCATTATTGCCACAGGTCAGAAGAAAAATGAAAGATAACCCAACCATTAAACTTGAAAACATAAGCATCAAATTTATTTTAGATAAAGTTAAAAAAAAAAGTTTTTTTGCCCTAAAAAACATTTCATTGCAATTAGAAGAAGGCAAGATTCTGGGATTAATTGGAAAGAATGGAGCCGGGAAAAGTACATTATTGAAGATTATTGCCGGTATTTATTATCCGACAGAAGGTAAAGTAAACGTTAGAGGAAGGATCGCGCCTCTGATTGAATTAGGTTCTTCTTTTATACCTAATTTATCAGGTTATGATAATATCTTTTTTACCGGTGGATTGTTTGGTTTTTCAAAAAAAGAAATTATGGAAAAAGTTGATAAAATAATTGAATTTTCAGGATTGGATAAATTTAAAAACCTGCCGGTAAAAAATTATTCAACCGGCATGTTTGCCAGATTATCCTTTTCCACCATGCTTTTTTTTGACCCGGATATCGTTTTGATTGATGAAGTCTTTGCCGTGGGAGATGAAGATTTTCAGAAAAAAAGCATGAATAAAATATTTGAGTTTAAAGAGAAAGGCAAAACAATTGTAATTGCATCTCATAATTTAAGTTTAATTGAATCATTCTGTGATAAAGTGATTGTTCTGGATGAAGGGCAAAAAGTGTTTGATGGGGATTCTATGAAAGCCTCATCTCATTATTTAGATCTTTTTAATAGGGAAGAAAAACCGATAGATCAAACAGGAAAAAGATGGGGAACCAGAGAAATTGAAATAACCGGTTTTAAAATCCTGGATGAAAACGGTCAATCAAAACGGATTTTTGATAAAAATGATTATCTTGAACTAAAAGTGGAATATAGAGTGAAGACACAAAAGGATTTTGTTTTTGGTATTGCCATTAAGACTAAGAATGGATTCCTGGTCGCTGGTCCCAATAAAAAAATTGAAATCGATAAAATAACTTCAGGCAAAAATTCAATTGGATTTATTATGCCAAAAATGATTTTAAATGAAGGTGAATATAGTATTGATATGGCTTTTTACGATGATGATTATGTGACAGCCTTCGATCATATCACCGACGTGTTGACTTTTATTGTTAGAAAATCCAGTTTGAGCAATCTGGGTTTTATCCATTTACCCTGTGAGTGGAACCTTTATGATTGAACGCTTTTTCAATACCTTGACTGATAATCATCTGCTTGAGCCGGATTTAATAGAGCGATATTTGTCTGCCTGTTATTTCATTGCTAATTATTTTGAGGGAAAACACCCTTTCATACTGGATGTTGGCGGACGAGTGGTTACCACCGCCGGAGAAAGAATTCTCCCGATGTCGAAACTATTTGATCATAGCATGGTGTTGGATATTGACCAGTTGCAAACCAGTGGAAAATATATAAGAGGAGATGGAATATTATTACCATTTAAAAAGGATCAGTTTGATCTGGTTTTATCGCTGGATGTATTAGAGCATATTGAGTCTGATCACAGAGAAAAATTTCTAAAAGAACTGTTTAGAGTATCAAAAGACATTGTGTTTCTCAGCTTTCCGTTTCAATCTGAACTGAACAATGAGGTCGATAGATCATTGTATCACTATGTTAAATCATATCTGGGATCAGAGTTCAAAGAACTTAAAGAACATATGGACAATAAACTTCCAGATATTGGAGATATCATTAAAAAATTAAATGATAAAGTTGGAATCAAAGCCAAGTGGCTGGGGTATGGGGGATCGTTAATTAATTTTTTTCACTACTTTTTTTTTAGATATTTTTTTTCAGATATCAGAAATAAAGAAAAGTTGAATATTCTTGAAAACTCATTTTTAAACAATTTTTATACTTATAATTTCAAACATGCTCCATTTTATCGGGCCTTTTTTATTGCTTCAAAGCAGAATAAATCAGGATTTGAACTGCGGGTTAACAGGATTTTTAAATCCTTTTCCACTGAATTAGAATCTGTTGTCCGGCCTGTGAATCAACCAATAAATGAGTTAATAGACAGTTATTTATATCTTTTGAGAAATTACAAAAATAGGGAAAAGATAGCCGTCATAATTATTTATGAGGCTAAATATTCAGATAAACAAACAGCTCGGATTTTTGACCATATCCTAACTCAAAGATTAAGAGAACAACCTTATGAAATTTTAGTTTTCGTGAAAGGAAATAAAAAGATTAGCCAATATAAAACAAAGTATCCTCAAATAAAATTTATTTTATTAGAACCGAATCAGCCTCATTTAATATTGCAAAAAATATTAGCTGTTTCCAATGCTGATTATTTTTATTTCATGTCTGAGAATAATATTACCTATGTTGGTTCAATCAATAATTTTTTTGATTTACTCAAAAGAAGTCATAAACATTTTATAACCTTTACCTATAACAGTAGATTAAATGAAATAGATGATTATG
>DAOWKX010000167.1 GCA_030639705.1 Candidatus Aminicenantota bacterium | reverse complement strand
TGGATTTCAGAAGTTCCTTCTCCTATAGTCAGCAGCTTCTGATCACGGTAGAAGCGTTCCACCGGGTATTCTTTCATGAGTCCGTACCCGCCATGCAGCTGCACTGCCTGATCCACAACCCGTCCCATCACTTCGGAACAATAGAGCTTGGACATGGCTGCGATTTTGGTAAAGGGGAGTCCTGCGTCTTTCATACGGCAGGCTTGGTACAAAAGGGAACGGGCTGCCTCGATTTCAGTGGCCATATCAGCTAATTTGAAGGCATTCACCTGGAAAGTAGAGATGGGTCTTCCGAACTGGTGTCTTTCCTTTGCATATTTGAGGGCGAGTTCGTAAGCACCCTGGGCACCTCCCAGTCCCATGGCTGCAATAGCCAAACGACCATTGTCAAGGGTTTTCATCATCTGGTGAAATCCTTCTCCCCGTTTCCCCAGTAGGTTTTCTTCGGGAACCCGGCAATTATCGAAATAGAGTTCCCCGGTATCAGAAGATCGCCACATCAATTTCTTTTTCATGGTTCGGGCTTCAAACCCCTCTGTTCCGTTGGGGACCAGGATTGATGAGAGTTCATCTTTTCCGTCTGCTCTTTTACCGGTTTTGGCCAGTACGATACAAATCGAGGAAATCGGTGAGCTGGAATTGGTGATAAATATCTTACTGCCGTTTATCACCCACTGGTTGTTTTCCAGTTTGGCAGTGGTTTTGGTGGCGCTGGCATCAGAACCGGCATCCGGTTCAGTCAGGCCGAATGAGGCTAATTTTTCACCCCGGCATAGTTCCGGAAGCCATTCCTCCTTCTGTTTCTGGTTTCCGAAATAATATAACGGGCCGATGCCTAATGAATTGCCGGCTGCTACCGTTGCTGCCTGGGAACCATCTACCCGGGCGATCTCTTCAACACTGATTATATAGGACAGGTAATCCAGGCCAGAACCTCCGAATTCCTCGGAAACAAATATACCAAACAATCCCATTGCCCCCATCTTTTTGGTCAATTCAATCGAAAACTGTTCGTTTTCATCGAGTTCTTCGGCAACAGGAACAATCTCTCCTTCGGCAAATTCACGAAGCGAAGAACGTATCATTTTTTGTTCTTCTGTCAATCCAAAATCTTCCAAGTCAACCTCCAATAATTGGTTTTTCCTGAAAACCTCTTTAAAAACAAAATCCATGAGGAAGTTGTTCTTCAGTGGTGCCCTCTACCACCCAGGACAGGTCGGTGATGGTATAGGTGGGATCGAATTTTTTGAAAATAGGGATGACTCTTTTTCCGATTTTCGGATCACCCACGGAAAGGTAGCTCATTAAGATGGTTGAAACACCTTCGAATTCAATATTGACAAATTTGATGGGTTTATCCAGGGTGTTAAATGCCCCTGCGCGCTCACAGATCATAAAGGTATGAATATAGCCTTTTGTCTTGGCCAGATCGGTCATGTCAACCGTTGTACAGCGGGCCAGACAATCCGGGCAATGGATGCGAAAGGGCTGATACAGTGTACCCTGGTACTCGCAATCCGGGTTATCACAGCGGGTTCCCAGAAGCTTGCCCTGACTCAGGGCTTCGAAGAATGGGGCTTCACCTCCATAGCTGTGAAGGTAGATCATATGTCGCGGTTTGGTGATTCCTAACAGATGGTTGCTGTCATCAACATTGCGAATGGGAGAGGGGCTGTGGGTAAAGTGAAAATTTCCTTTAAGCTTATATCTCCAATTTTTTACTTTGGCTTGTCCGTATAGACTCATGGTTATCTCCTTATGCTAAATTTTATGAATCCGCCTTCAGCAGATGATCGGGATCCATCAAAATGGTGCAGGTGACATGGGAGCCCACACCGGCATGGCTGATTGCCAGACCACGCTTGGCTCCTTCAACCTGAAGGTTGGTCCAGTCAGCCGGTTTTTCTCGTCTGAACGCTTTCCAGTGTTTTTCATCACCGTGAATGTCACCCCAGATACCCCATAAGTGGTTGGCTATTTCAAAAGTCTGCATGATTCCGGTGGCCCCCACTGCATGCATACAGCCGATAAGGCCCCCTGACAGGTTGGAGGGTAGTTTCCCGGGTTGTCCGGTTTTGGGGTTGGTATGATAACAATCGCCGGATTCAACATAGGTCCTGCCCTGACCGTAGGGCCGGATTCCGATATCTTCATAGGTCTGGATGTCACTGATAGTAAAGGCATCATGGAGTTCAATGACATCAAGATCCTCGGTGGGATCATTGATACCTGCCATTCGGTAACCATAGTAGACACACATACGGGCTCCCAGGAATCCGGAAAATCCGGGATAGCGGTCAGAACCGGGGAATCGCTCTTCAAGATCCTGATAGATCTCAGCTGTCTCGTGGGGAAGCAGGGGAATATCCATGGGTCGACGGTCTGCCGGACGCAGGGTATGGGAACCTGAAGTGACCCAGATCCGTAAGGGTTTAATATTGGAATTTTTTGCCATTTCCATGGCTGTTTTTTCATCCGCTATGATCGCACAGGCTGCACCCACACTCATGAGACAGCAGTCGAGGACCCGGAGCGGGTAGGCCACCACCGGGGAGTTCAACACATCTTCCACTGTGATTTTCATCGGAGCCTGAGCAAAGGGATTCATCCGGGCATACTCATGATGTTTCACTGATATTTCAGCCAGGGTCTTACGAAAAGATTCCTCCTCTTTACCGAAAATCTGCCAGTAGCGCTGGGCCATGACCGCATAGTATCCGGTGTAAATGTGTCCCAGCGGAGATTCCCAGTCCTTGTCAGCGGCGCAGGAAATCAAAAAATTACCCTCATCCGTGGGTACTTCATCCATTCGTTCCCAGCCCATGGCTAAAACACAGTCAGAGTATCCGGATGCGACGGTCTTGGCCGCTTCCCAGAGGGTGGAACCTCCGGTGGCACCGCCGGTTTTGATACCGATATTGCCCAGGGGATCCAGACCCAGCCGGTCATGAATTACCGCTTCTCCGAGTAATTGATCTCCGAAATGATCGGCAAAATGTCCATAGTAGCAGGAGTGGATATAGCCCTTCAGTTCCGCCGGTGTCAGGTTGATCAGTTCGGCGGCCATACTCAGGGCATCAACACAGAGCTCTTCGGTCTTTTTCTCGGGGATGGCCCGGTCAAACTTGGATTGCCCGGCGGTTACCAGGTATACCGGTCGCATAAATTTTGGTGTTTTTAATTGATTTTCTGTAAATTTAATCATAAGAAATACCTCGCTTTATTTTAGAAAATATTTCAGTTGTTTTTTACATCACTGAAAACAGCCTAGTGATTATTTTATATACTATATTAATAAAGAATGAATTGTTTGTCAACACAGCCGGAGCAGATCACCATAAAAAATCCGAAATCCCAAATCCGAAATACGATGCTACTCTGCGAAGTAGCTCCGCTACGAAGCACGAGAACAAATTCAAAATTCAAATGTTCAAAATTCAAAAATCAATTTAGCTAAGATAATAATTATGTAGGGGAAAACGGTGGTTTGCCCGGATAAAAATCATTTAATAAAATATTGATGAGAAATCGGGCGAATTGCCATTCGCCCCTACAGTCTTTATTTTACTTTTCACGACTTACGCCTTCAGGTAATACG
The DNA here is from genome assembly GCA_030639705.1 of Candidatus Aminicenantota bacterium. GTDB lineage: Bacteria > Acidobacteriota > Aminicenantia > UBA2199 > UBA2199 > CAZOWT01. Next base: position 2,512 of record DAOWKX010000167.1, on the reverse strand, counting down.
TTTTTTCCTTAACCTCAACCTCAACCTTAACCTAAGTTTGACTCCCTCCATTTGCTCATCTTTATTCAATCAGGTGAAGCTCCGTCAACCGGTTTTTAATGATGGTTGAGATATTCCTGGCACCGGTCTGGTTTAAATGCTGCGGGTCCCAGAAGAGTCCCGATTCATTTTTAAAATAGAGTTTCTGATAATCAAAAGAGTGGATGTTTTTGTATTGGCGGGCAAGGCCAAACACCTGTTCATACAGATGGTTGACATTGATTAATTGACTGACAACCGTGAAATAGGCTTCGGTAATGGGCAGTTTTAAAAGGATAACCCGGATTCTATTTTTTTCACATTCGTTTAAAATCTTTTTGAAATAAAAAACCAATTCCTCACAGAAATAATCATACCCCCTGAGTTGTCGATAGGCTCTTCTTCTGGCTTTTTCCTTCTGTTGCTGAAAAAAGAAGCCCTCTTGGGGTGTAAATCCATACCTAAAGGGTGTTGATTTTTGATTACCCTGTTTTTTAAATAAATCTTTAAAAAACCGGGAATACTTTCCTTTAAACTCAAACAGGCTCAGATTCAGATATTTCAACAGGTAGGGAACAAATTGATTTTTATGCCATCCCAGATCGATGAAATCGATGAATCGGTACCAGTTCAGTGTGAAGTGAATGCGGTCCTTGCGGAAGTCACTGAAAGAGTGGATGTCAATGGGCAAGATGATGACTTTTATCGAAGAATTATGCTTCAGGGCATATTTTAATTTATAGTAGTTATGGATGTAGCTCTCGCCATAACTGCTGAAATTAACCGCTTTTCCAATGATATCCGGATCCAGGGCAAAGGCGGCATGAGAATCTCCTAAAATAAGGGTTTTAGTATCCCGAGCAATCTCAGGCTTGACCGGGAACCGGTTGTGATAGTAAAACCGGTTGCATAAAAATGACAGGATCAACAGGGGAATCAGAAAACCAATCAGATAAAAAAAGCCCTTCACTTTATTTTCATTTTTCATTTAGAATCCTTCGTATATAAAAACATCCGATTCAAACACACCAAAAAAGAGGATAAAGAATATGATGCCGTAGTAAATCAACCAGCGCTGCCAGGGAGGTCTCGATAGGATCAGTGTGCCGAACTTGATTCTGGGTTGAAGAAGCTCCACCATGAACAGGAGAAAAATGGCCAAAAGAACAACAACCAGGTCACTGAAGGATATTCCATTGATAAAATTTTTTGATACCCCGGATCGGTCAACCGCGTTGCCACCCCACTTGAATATTTTTCCCACAATTGAAAATCCATCGCCCAGGGAATTGGCTCTGAAAAAAATCCAGGAAAATGTTACCAGAGAAAAACAGAAAATCCTCCGGAGGAAATGATCAAAGCCCTGAAACCGATTGATTTTTAATGTTCTTTTTATTTTTTTTCGCATTTTACGGGTGAAGAAGGAAACTGTCAGGTAGAGTCCATGAAGCAAACCCCAGAATAAAAAAGTTGAATCCGCACCATGCCAGAGCCCGCAGATACTCATGGTTACTAAAACCCCGAAGGAATATGAAAGGGATTCTGCAGAAATGTTGAGGACCTTTTCCTCTTTTATTTTCCGGGATGCCGAATAAGCCAGCGGTAAAAAAAGATAATCCCTAAGCCATTTGGATAATGAAATATGCCACCGGGTCCAGAACTCACTGATGGATTTTGAAAAATAGGGACGGTTGAAATTGTCCATCAATCGATAGCCCAGGGTGTGACCGATGCCAATGACAATATCGGTATAGCCGGAAAAGTCACAATAAATCTGGATGGAAAAAAAGATTGTTGCCAGGATGAAATGAGGTCCGTTAAAATGAGCCGGATGATTATAAACCGGATTGACCAGCAGGGCCAGCCGATCGGCAATCACTAACTTTTTAAATAGGCCCCACAATATGAGTTGAATCCCCCGCAGGATTTGCTGGTGGTCATACTCTTTTTTTGGATTGAATTGGGTAATGAGATGGGTTGAGCGGTCAATGGGTCCGGCAGTGATTTCCGGAAAAAACAGGACATATAACAGCAATTTTGCCACATTTTTCTCAGGGTATTGAATTCCCCGGTAGACATCCACCAGATAGCTAATCTTTTTGAAAATATAATAAGATATCCCCAGGGGAATAACAATTTTAAATAAGGGATTGATTTCGGATGAGACGGACCCGATGAATATTCCCTGGGTGAATTCGTAGATGGGATTGACATATTTAAAAAAGATTAATACCAGCACATTGGCAGTAAGCCCGGATACGAGAAGGATTTTTTTTCTGTTTTTGAATTTTTCCAGGATAAAGCATTTTGCCATGAAGAAATCAATAACGGTTAAAATAATAATCAGAAAAAGGTAAGACAGACTGATTAAACCATAAAAAATCATACTGGTGACCAGGAGATGAGGCCATCTCCACCGGATGGGAACAAGATAGTAGATAATGATAACCAGGGCAAAGAAAAAAATAAATTCGTGACTCAGGATAGACATCTG
>DAOWKX010000067.1 GCA_030639705.1 Candidatus Aminicenantota bacterium | reverse complement strand
CAGTTCATTCACAAATTATTAGCAAGCTATTGGATGAAATTGATATCGAACTGAATGTGGCAGATGATTTTCCGGTAGATGAAATCACCAAACTGATGTACAAGGTGGATACCACTTTCCATTCAATCTTTATGGGAGTTGAAAAAGAAACGTTGATGCAGGATTTTCAATTCAAAAGAGTTGCTACAGACATTGAAAATTGCCTCAGAGAAGTCACCAAAAAAACAGGAGGTGTGTTAATTACCAGTGGAAATCTGGGCTCTGCGCTACATTCTATCGAAACCAAAGAAGATATGTACTATGTATTAACCTATGTTCCCGAAAATCCCGAAAAAATTGATAAAATAAAAATTGTTGTCAAAAACAAAAAATATGATGTCGTGTATGACGACAATTTTAGAGCTGATTACATTACCGATTATCTCGAAAAAAGAAAAGCGGAAATTCCTCCCCTAATCATTTCCCATCTTTTATTTAAAGAAAATAAATTATCCATGTCAATCCAAGATTTTCTAATGCCCGGCATATCAAAAAATCGAATTGGGAAGATCAAGGTACGTGTCCGGATGAAGAACAGAGACAATGAAACTGTTTTCGATCAAATGAGATTGATCGAAGCGAAAAAAGAAACCATTAAGATTTCAATATTATTTGAATTCATCCCGGCGGGGAAATATAAGCTAATCATTGATGTCACGGATTTACTCAGCGGAAAAACAGCAATGGATTTTCTTGACTCGGTTGGTATTGAATGAATGATTCCCGTCCTCTTTTCACTTGTCATTTTTAAATACCAACCGATTGAGAACCGGGATATTCATGAAGGATTGAGGCTGTTTTGATTTACGATGAATTTGCTTTTTTGTTTGAGAAAATATAAAATTCAAACACAATCATCATAATAGACAATGGTTGAATAATGATAAATTTGAATAAGCTGTTGGGACTGGCGGGCAAGAAATCAGTCCAGGAAAAAATTTATGGTGCCACTGATATCGGTAAAATTCGTGAAAACAATGAAGATTGTTTCCTGATTGATAAAAAAAAACAGTTCTTTATCATTTCTGATGGGATGGGAGGCCATAAGGCAGGTGAAATTGCCAGTTTAACCGCTACCAAGACCGTGGCATCCCATTTTACCAGTGAACTATTAACTGAGATTAAAAACGATAACCAGAGAATCAGAGATGAAATCATCAATAGTATCCGGAAAGCACACAATACTATCCAGCAAATGTCCTCCCGGAATCCTGATCATAAAGGCATGGGATGTACCATTGTGGTTGCACTAATAATCGATGATTTTTTACATATCGCCCATATCGGGGATTCCAGAGCCTATTTGTCTGATACTCAGAATATAAACCTTTTGACCACTGATCATACTTATGTGATGCAGCTGGTAAAAGCCGGAAAAATGAGTATGGATGAAATCAGAACCAGTAATATTAAAAACCATTTAAGTCAGGCACTCGGAGCCCCGATATCTATTTCTCCGGATTACAGCCAGCTCAGATTAAAAGAAAATGATAGAATCCTTTTGTGCACGGATGGACTCTGGGATACCCTTACTGACCGGGAAATTTTTAATATCCTGAATCAAAATAAAGGCATGGATCAGATTTGTAAGGATTTTATCCGTAAGGCCAATAAAAGAGGAGGATATGATAACATAACAGTTGTGGTAATTGAGTATTCCCGGATAGGGTTAAGCATAAAAGAGGATGAATCTGATAGCGAAAAAGCCGGTGAATACGGTATAGTATACTCTTTTCCCTCTGCCGATGCAGATCAATAAAATCAAATAGTAATTTCAATCAGAGACAATGAATTATCTTGACTTACGGCAATCAGGTTTAAAAAAACTGATTATGGTATTTATTTTACTGTCCTGGTTTGGTTCTCCAGAAGGTTTGAAAGCAGAATTGAAATATAATTTATCATATTCATTGAAAGGCGCCACCCGCGGTCGGATCCTTCTTATTATTCCCTTCCGGGTTTTCTATGAGTCATTTGCGTCCATGGACTTCAAAGCAGTAAAATCCCCTGACGGTGACTATGAATTCTTTTTTGCTGATATCCCTGAGACCGGATATATGATGCGTACATCCGGCTTCCCGGGAAAAACACTGGTCATATTAAGTGCGGATCATGATCTGAAAAAAGCATTGTCCCTGGCAACTAATAAACTAGAGATTTTTAACCTCCCTTACTACTCAAAGTTTATCAAAAGAAAAAAGCCGTTCCTTTTCAAAATTTTTTCAGATGATAAAAATTCCGCGCAATTCAAGCGGCATCAAAATGGTGTGCATTTTGACTTTTTTATTAATCTTACCGTTCGTTATAAATATTATCCGGAAATTTTAAATATTGATTTTAATATCTATAAAATATTAATGGAAATGGCCAAGGCCTACAACCATTCCTTTCTTCCCGGAGAGAGCGTGGACGAATTAATTAAAAATCCGGATATTCAATGGCAAAGTCCAGCTCTCGATTATTCGGATAATATAAACATTATCGTGCGATTGGCTGCCCGTATCATGAAGAAATTGAAACAGTTTAGGCAGGAAAGAAGCTTAAAATTGCATTACCGGATTACGACTTTGAATGAGGACATCATTGAAATTCAGGGGTACACAAACCCGGGTGTACTGATATGGGGAAAATATGGCATCAATCAGTTTGCCAGAAAGGTAAAGCTAAGGCGATGTGATGGTGTTTTAGTTGAAGATACTATAAACTATAAAATAGAAAATTCCAAATCAAGAGGACTGGAAGCCACGATATCATTGACTCTCCGGGACTAAAATCCGGAGGCAGTAATCAGTTTATGAAATATTTTTTCCTCTAACCTTAATTTTATTCTTCTCTTTTTTTTCTTCAACAAATCTCGGTTAAAAGCTGTGGTTTTCAAATAATAGCGTACCAGAGTGAATCCATAAATCAATTTTCCTAATACAGTCGGTTCCACGAAAATTTGTTGGATAAAGAAAAAATGAAACAATAATGATTCACCCGTATCAAAAACATCTCCCATAAAACAATGGCTGATACCGGGTATGACTTTATCTATTGATTTCAGTAAATTAAATTTCCTGTTATTATTTTTGATTTTATTCACAAGTGTTCGAATCTCGTTAAGGTCAGACTCTTTATAACCAGCTGTCATTAACAACGGAAAAAATTCCGCCCAATTTTCATCCATCAAATAGCTCAAGATAAGGTATTGAATTTTTCGGGAATCCTGCTTTTTTTGGTTTATCTTATTCAAGTATAATCTGGCCCATTCAGATTTTCCCCGAGAAAGAAAGAAAACTGAAATTTCTTCATACAGGTTATCAAGAAAGGGGCTGTTTTGCAAAAGCCTGAAGGACTGATTAAATGCCTTCATCATCTCAGCTTCTCTATTGATTTTTCGGTAACTTAGGGCCAATCTCAGCCATATTTTCCCCCTGGCTTCTTCATCCAAGGGATTAAAAAACAAATATCTCCTGTATTCGGTAATGACTTCTTGAATCATCCCGTTTTCTTCCAAAGATTCAATGAAGGCAAAGAGCCTGGATTTTTGAGAACCGGACAGAGACAGGCAATAGATGAATATAAAAAAAACAATTGAATATTTTTTAGTCATTAATATAAATCTGAAGCGAAATCTCCACTCCTTTGTTAAAACCATGCCTGAGTTGATTGTTTATCAGCCGTGCAGATAAAACTGAACCATAGATATTTCCGATATACAAAAAAGCACCAATGGATGAAAAAAGCCACCCTTTAAAGGATTTAATTCCCCCATCATTGAAACCTTCATAGGCCAGATAAGAAGTGGCAAAAAAACTTAACATTGAAAGTATTCCCTCTTTGACTCTTCCTGCATATATTCTCCCGGATCCAGGCAAAATGGCTGACATTATGGCAGCCTTAAGGGGGGATTTATATTTAAAATCCGATAAAATATCTAAATATTTATCAAAAGCCCGTATATAAGATACCCCATCCTTTTTATATTCAGTGAATAACTCTCTGGCTTTTTTTGTATCCCCTTGACACAGAACATTGGCTAAAATCAGGGTATTGATAATATTATTGGATGTTGATGATTTTTTTTCTTCTAATAAAAGATGTGACTCCCGGTATTCCCCGCCTTTGAAAAGTAAAAAACCCATCTGGATCAAGGCCTTGGAATATACCGTATTCGGGGTATTGTCTCTCAAACAATACTCGAAATATTTTTTTGCATTTTCCGGTTGATTTGAAAAACTAAAACACCGTCCAATTTTTAAATTCAATTCCATCTTCTCTGATTCACTGTTTTTAAAAAGGTGATACGCCCTCAGATATTCATAGGAAGCCCTGGAAAAATCCTCATTTTCATATAAAAAATGGGCAAAACGTAATACCTTTTCTTTGGAATACTCTTGCCCGTTTATGCCCGGAGCCCACCATAATGACATTAAACAAGTTATACCAATTTTTTTTTTGAAATTCATTTTTTTATAAAAACATCAAAGGGATCAATCGCCAATCCGGTCTTGATATCAATTTCATATAATCCGGAAACAAAAGCAATATTTCGTACCAACCGGTCTGAAATAATTAAAAAAGCATAACCAATGCTGGTTTTCGATAATAACCTCTCCAAATATCCAACCGGGTCTTGAGAAAAATGTTGAGAACCCAGGGAAGTGAAATCAAAATAGACTTTGGCCATTTTTTTTAAAACAACGGCAACTTCCGGGAATTCTCTCTGCTCTTTTTTTTGGTTGGAGGTATAGCGGTAGGATTTAATAAATTGAAATGAATCGTTTTTTTGTTCAAGGTCTTTCGAATTATCTCCAATCAACCAAAGCCCGATGAAAAGAAAAAAAAATAATATGAGATTTACTTTTTTCAATTTTAATCCTTCTCCCGGGTAAACCGTTTTACCTGCTGGTAATGTTCCATAATGAAAGGATTCTCGGTTTTCTTTTTATTCAACCTGACGGCTTTTTCAAGGGCGATTAGCGCTGCCTGATACTGTCCGGTATAAAATAGCTTCAATCCTAATAAATCATAAGCAACCGGATCATTGGGAACCAATTCAATCAGTTGGTTTATGATTTCTGAAGCCAAGCTAAAATGTCTTAAGCGTATTAATCCCTGAGCATAGTATTTTAACACATCGCGGTTTTTTTTATTTTTATGGTATGCTTTTTTAAATTCAGCACAGGCCTTGACATAATCGAATTTCCGATAATAATAGGTTCCGGTATTTAATGCGGTTAAGGGGGAATTATATATTTCATCAATTTGAAAATCAAAAAATTCAGGCACAATAATCATTCCCCATTTATGATTGTTTATCGAATTGCCACGCTCCCACAGGGATTCAAATTTTGTCCATTTCATTTTTTGAATTTTTTTCTTGGCCGGATCTTTTAGATAAACCATTTTTTTTTGATTATCCATCCCAACTACGATTCTGAAATGACCCAATTTAAAACCTTCATACAGGTTTTGCAGCACAATCACCGGAATCCTTTTTTTCAACAATTTTTTCAGAAGTTTTATGTTCCCGTTGAACGAATATGACTTTAGCCCGTATATAGGCGGGTAAAATATCATACTGGAGTTCGCTGTTCCTTTCATTGATTCCGAAAACATCAATTTAACTAATTTTTTAAAATCAACATTCTCCATTCCCCAGTAGTCCAAAATTAAATAAATGACTGTTGGGCCACAAAAAAAAACATTGGGCTGGATATATTCGTTTATTACTAATATTTCATTAAAGGAGGACTCTGCAACCAATATTAAATCAACTGCTAACAGGAAAACAATTAATACTAAAAAAACTATATTTTTGTTTAGAATGAGATACCCCTCGGCAATCGATAGTTAACCATATAAAAAGGAAGTATTTTAGAACATCAGTAACCGGTTAAAGAAATAAAGGCACAACAGAAAATGTCTCAATAAAGCTGTTTTCTACACCGGTTGGTTCTGATTAGATATTAAAATTGACCGGCAATAGTGTTTAATACCAATACCACCAATCAGAGCTATAGGCAACAACCATAATAACGACCAGAACAACCACTACGATGAGGGTAATCCATAACCAGGTGTAATCATAACGACGATAATAACCACCGCCATCTTCATTGCCTAAGATCAAATCATTCTTTAAAAGCTGGATATGAATATCACTTTCAACTTCAGAGATGTTAAGCTCTTCTTTTTGTTTTTTAATCGATTCCAGGGTGGTATGGGACGCATACAGGTCCTGGGTGGATAATACGAATAAAAATGAAATTGCCGCCAAAACTGCCATAAAATGTCTTAATTTCATTTTATAACCTCCAATCATATAATACTCACGAATTATATTCATAAAAAGTATAGGAGGGTGAAAATTTAAAGTCAACCAAAAAATAAAAAATGTATTTTCCCCGTTTGCCTATTTCAGTGTTACCTATATCGTGGTTTTTTCAGTTTTTTTATTTTGGATCTTCGGCTTTAGGCTCCACTTGACTTTGGGAAATGTCAGATCCCTTATCGGATCGGGTTTCAACCGTAAAGGCATAGGACAGAGCAAAAAATATGATCCCCACCACACAAACGGTTCCGGCTACGGTGATTACCGGAGAGAACAGTTTATCTAAAAGCACATTGAATATACCACCCAGGTTTTCAAAAACAACTTCATGCACATCAAAGGGAATTTCACTTGAGTAGTCATAGGGTAGGTTATAGAAAAACAGATTGGTCACATTTTTGCCAAAGAGGGCCGGCAGCAAAGCGGACAGACCCCCAATAATGGTGGAAATCCCACTCCACCTGAAAAAACTTGATTTTGAAGAAGCTGCAATCAGTGAACCGATTAAGATAAATACAATCGGAATTAAAAACAGCAAATAAGTCAGAGAAACCACACCCTTGGATATTGAAATCCCCCTGGGCAAATAATCAACTCCCTCGAATATATCGACTTCATCGGGAATGTCTTCATTCATTTCAACACGGATATTCTGGAGTGTTTCCCTGACGGTATTGAGGTCCGGTTTGCAGGCCGGAAGCGGGCTATCATGATCGTGGTATTTATCCAGGGCAGCCTCATTCCAAATATCCTGCTCATTGGAATTGCATGAAGGCAATTGATCCAATACTTTTATGAATTCCCTTTCTATGGATTCATGCTGGAGAGCACGTTTAAGGGGACGCAGGTCCAGAATGATAGATTTGGGTGGTATTTCACCCCTCAACATTTCCCCAATTTCCTGCAGTGAACCGGACAATTCGTTTTTTAGCCAATCCAGCAGTCCCATTTCTTTCATCAGATCACGGGGAGAAAAACCGGATTTCTGGGCAGCTATAATCCATTCCCGGGCATTGCTGTCAGAGATGGCATCTTTTTTTTGCATGGCTTTATACATGTCATCAACCACATAGGGTACTTCATTGATAATTTCTTGTGGCAGGTCGGATAGAAATTCAGGTGAAACCGCAGCCCTGGTCATACCGACTGCCCAGATGATTCCAAAGAGAGTGGGAATACCAATAAATACAATTACCAATAAACCAATAATTTTTCTTAATGGATTCATTTACTTACCTCCTCAATCATAAGGAAAATGAACTATTCTTTATAATCAAATATCCCATATCTATACCGGTTCCCTATTCATTATGTATAACGTATTAGAATTAATTTTGTTCAATTTTTTGATTAATTTCATGACCAAAATAAACCTGACCAGGCCAAATACGAACATCATACTCATGGTGCTACTCATCAAGGAAATCTTCAGTTTTAAGCCACCAGGGCGGTTCCCGGTATGATGCATTGTTGCCTCCCATTGAAGGAATGAAATATGACCCAGATTTTTTCCCGGGATAGCACAATTTCTGAACTGTGCTCAATGCTCTCTGGGAAATTCCACTGGCATCCCGGGAGGATAAATGAAGTGCACTGCGGTGAAGCCAGTTGGATCTTCTGGTAAAAGGACAAACAGCCACGCAGATCCGGCAGCCGATATTGCCCAGGTTCGAATACCAGAAATTGTGACATTTGTCACCATCAATACGGTACCTTAAATATCCATGAATTTCTTCCCTTTCTCCTCTCCGTATGGCACCGACCGCGCAGTGATCAGCACATATCTCACAGTGTTGGCAAAAATCCTGAAGCCCAAAATCAGTGGGCTGATCCGGTTGAAGTGGCAGGTTGGTGGT